>USQV01000155.1 GCA_900556965.1 uncultured Clostridium sp. | reverse complement strand
CGCCGCAGGCGGAGAATCCTGCAATGCAGGATTCTATTTTGCCGTTTCTCCACAACAACATAATTTACATATAGTCGAATGCTTGTTATACTGGGAAGTAAGAAATACAAGGAGACCTCACATGAAACGAATTGATTTTGAAAACGGGACAGTAACTATCAATATTCTCGGGGTGGCACTTCCCATGCTCGTTGCCCAGATCATAAACCTGTTATACAACGTCGTGGATCGCATCTATATTGCCCGGATTCCAGGAGACGGAACGGCAGCCCTCGGTGCAGTAGGACTGTGTTTCCCGATGATCGTCATCATCACTGCATTTGCCAATTTGTTCGGAAGCGGCGGCGCACCGCTCTTTTCTATCGAGAGAGGAAAGAAAAAACAGAAGAAGGCAGCCAATATAATGGGGACTTCATTTACCATGCTTTGCTTCTGTGGGGTTATCTTAATGATTATCGGATCACTCTTTGCACAGCCTGTTTTAACTGTATTCGGTACATCTCAAAATGCAATGAAATATGCCTATCCGTACCTGATGATCTATCTCATCGGTACATTACCGTCTATGATCTCTGTTGGGATGAACCCCTTCATTAATGCACAAGGCTACTCTCTTATCGGAATGCTTTCGGTTATGGTCGGAGCGTTTTCAAACCTGTTGCTTGACCCATTGTTTATCTTTAAATTCGGATGGGGTGTCCGCGGTGCAGCGATCGCGACCGTTATTTCCCAATGCATGTCAGCAGTATTTGTATTGTATTTCCTGATCAGAAAAGCAGAATTGAAGCTTCATTTTCTGCGTAAAGAGGAATGGAAAAAATCTGTTGTTTATGCAAGGGACATTATCAGCCTCGGAACAGCAGGCTTCGTTATGCAGCTGACAAACAGTCTTGTAACGATCTGCTGCAATAACGTACTTTCTGTCACAGGCGGGGATATTTACATCTCTGTTATGACGATCATATCGAGTGTCCGTCAGCTGGTTGAGACTCCGATCCACGCGATCACAGAAGGTTCTTCACCGATCCTGAGCTACAATTACGGCGCCGGACGTCCGGAACGTGTAAAGAAAGCCGGAGTTGTTATGGGAGTGCTGGTATTTGCGTATACAGCTGTAATGTGGAGCATTATCATATTGATCCCTGAGACCTTGATCCGTGTATTCAGCTCCGATGCCCAGCTGGTACAGGGTTCCATTCCCGCATTGAAACAGTATTTTGCCGCCTTCATATTTATGGATCTGCAATTTATGGGTCAGACGGTATTTAAGTCATTGAATAAAAGGAAGCAGGCAATTTTCTTTTCCCTGTTGCGTAAGGTATTCATTGTAGTACCGTTAACCTACTTGATGCCATATACTTTCCACATGGGAACCTCGGGCGTATTCCTCGCAGAGCCTGTCTCCAACCTCATTGGCGGCAGCATCTGCTTTATTACCATGTTGTGTATCGTACTGCCGGAATTGAACGCAGATAAGAATTCCGCTCACCTTAAATGAAGGAAACGAATGAAGCCGGGGTGGACAGCCACTCCGGCTTTTATCAGCTTACGATCAACTCAAAATGATTTCGATTTGTTTTCAGTATGCCTTCCTTTTGAAGCTTCGATAATTCTACTGACATAGCCGCCCGTTCTACACAGAGGTAGTCAGCCAGCTGCTGCCGGTCGAAGGGAATATCAAAGGAAAGTGATGCATGCCGGACGGATTCAGCGGAAAGGTAGGATAAAAGCTTATCTCTGGTGGTGCGTTTGCTGATGTGGGTGATCTTGTCGTTGAAGATCAGGATCTTATTTGCCAGAACGCTGACCAGATTTCGGATCAGCTTTTGATGGTGGTCGCAGACTGTCGGACAGGAAACCAGAAGACGCTTAACGTTTAAAAAGAGAAGGTCGCAATCTGTTTCGGCCACAACGCTAATATTCAGTACAGCTCCGGGATTGGCAGCATAGGGTTCCCCAAAAAAGTCTCCGGTATTACATTTTGAAAAGATATTGCGGTGTCCCCAGAGATCCTCCTGAATGATGAGGGCCGAACCGGATAAAACCAGCCCCATTGCCTCTGTGGAGTCTCCCGCCCGGAAGATATAGGAGCCGCGCGGTTTTGAAACCGTGGATGCATTTACGCAGTGCAGGATAGACAGGATCTCCTCATCGTTCAGCCCGGTAAAAAAGGGACAGTTTCTTAAAATTGGTAAATAGTTCTGCATAAACCCCTCCGTTTGTTTGAAATCAAACATACAAGATAGATTTATTATACTATGATTAAGCCACAAAAGCAAATCAATGATGGAGGAAATTAAGATGATTCGTAAAGTGATTCATATCGATGAGGATAAATGCAATGGCTGTGGGATATGTGCCAATGCCTGTCATGAAGGTGCGATCGGCATGGTAGACGGCAAGGCGAAGCTTTTGCGGGATGACTACTGCGACGGAATGGGAGACTGCCTTCCTGCCTGTCCCACCGGGGCCATTACCTTTGAGGAGAGAGAAGCGGCCGCTTATAACGAGGCGGCTGTTCAGGAAAATAAGAAGAAAAAGGAACTGCAGGAAAAGATGAAGCAGATGAATGCGGGAGGCTGTCCTGGGTCCGCAGTCCGAATGCTGCAGCAGAAAAATGCCGGAGTAAGCAGTCCGACCGGAACAAGCAGCTTAGTCGGAGAAAACAGCATGGCTGCTGTATCGCAGCTTCGCAACTGGCCGGTTCAGATCAAGCTGGCTCCGATCAACGCGCCTTATTTTAAGGGTGCGAAGCTATTGATCGCCGCAGACTGTACGGCCTATGCTTACGCAAACTTCCATCAGGAATTTATTCGCGGCAAGGTCACGATGGTGGGCTGTCCGAAGCTGGATTCCGTGGATTACAGTGAAAAGCTGACCGAGATCATCCGGAATAACGATATTCAGAGTGTTACGATCGTCCGCATGGAGGTTCCGTGCTGCGGAGGTCTTGAGATGGCGGCAAAGAAGGCATTGCAGGCCAGCGGAAAATTTATTCCGTGGCAGGTAGTTACGATTTCGATTGATGGAACGATTCTAGAATAAGGAGAAGAATAGAATGGAGAACAAAATGTTTTGCTTCCAGTGTGAACAGACTGCCGGATGTGCTGCATGTACGGGAATTGCAGGAGTCTGTGGGAAAAAATCAGAGACAGCCAAGCTTCAGGATGAGCTGACCGGTGCCCTGATCGGTCTTGCCAGAGCGGCAGAAGGGAATATGGACTTATCACAAGACACATATCAAACCATACTCGAAGGCCTTTTTACCACCGTCACGAATGTAAGCTTCGATAACGATGCGATCACGGCGATGATCAATAAGATTCACGCAGAAAAACAGAAGCTCGTGCCGGATTGCTGCACTTGTGCTGCTCCTTGCGGCAGAACGGATGATTATGATATGAGGCAGATCTGGGATGCCGATGAGGATATTCGCTCATTGAAAGCTTTAATTTTGTTTGGCATCCGCGGTATGGCTGCGTATGCTTATCATGCAAGTGTACTTGGCTATAGAGATGATGAAGTGAACAGATTTTTCTGTGAGGCGCTTTTTAAGCTGGGCTATGAGGAGAGTGTCGAAACGCTGCTTCCGACAGTGCTCAAGGTCGGAGAGATCAATTTGAAATGTATGGAGCTTCTTGATAAGGCCAATACAGAAACTTATGGAATCCCGGCACCGACAACCGTACCTCACCGTGTAGAAAAGGGGCCCTTCATTGTTGTGACCGG
>USQV01000154.1 GCA_900556965.1 uncultured Clostridium sp. | reverse complement strand
GTTATTTGCGGACTAAGGAAAGAAAAAACAGATAAAAATATATGAGAAAGACTGCGGGTCCATATCGGTTGATATGTGGATCTGCAGTTTTTTTATGCAACAGGAAATTCCGCGGAATTCGCTGTTACATAAAAACTTGCCAATAATGTGTACAAAGCCCATACAACAATAACGGAGGAAAAGAAAGACATTATGAGAGATCAGTTGGAAAAAATCAAATCAGAGGCATTAAGCAAGATCGAAGCTTCTGATGCACTGGAAAAATTAAATGATATCCGAGTGGCTTATCTCGGCAAAAAAGGTGAGCTTACCAGCGTGTTAAAAAGCATGAAGGACGTTGCACCGGAGGATCGCCCGAAGGTGGGCCAGATGGTGAATGAGGTAAGAGAGCTCATTGAAGAAAGACTTGAGGAAACAAAGGCAGCACTTGCGAAAAAAGCCCGCGAGGAGCAGCTTAAGAGAGAAGTGATCGATGTTACGCTTCCGGCAAAGAAGGCAAATACCGGCCATAAACATCCGAACACGATCGCCCTTGAGGAGGTAGAACGCATTTTCGTCGGCATGGGCTATGAGGTCGTTGAAGGTCCTGAGGTCGAATACGATAAGTATAACTTTGAAAAACTGAATATCCCGGCCGGACATCCGGCACGAGATGAGCAGGATACCTTCTACATCAATGACAGTATCCTTTTAAGAAGCCAGACCTCACCGGTTCAGGCCAGAGTGATGGAGAAGCAGAAGCCACCGATCCGTATGATCGCTCCGGGACGTGTATTCCGTTCTGACGAGGTAGATGCAACACATTCCCCGTCCTTCCACCAGATTGAGGGACTCGTTATCGACAAGCACATCACCTTCTCTGACCTTAAGGGAACCCTGGCAGAGTTTGCAAGAGAGCTGTTTGGTGAGGATACAAAGGTTAAATTCCGCCCGCATCATTTCCCGTTCACTGAGCCGAGTGCTGAGGTGGATGTAAGCTGCTTTAAATGCGGCGGAAAGGGCTGCCGCTTCTGTAAGGGCTCCGGCTGGATTGAGATCCTCGGCTGCGGAATGGTTCATCCGCATGTCCTTGAAATGTGCGGCATCGATCCGGAGGAATATACCGGTTTCGCGTTCGGTGTCGGCCTTGAACGTATTGCACTTTTAAAGTATGAGATCGATGATATGAGACTGTTATACGAGAATGATATCAGATTCTTAAAGCAGTTCTAAAACAGAATAGATAGAAAGATTGGAGAAGCAATTATGAATACAGCATTATCATGGATAAAAGCATACGTTCCGGATCTGGATGTGACGGCACAGGAGTACACAGATGCCATGACACTGACAGGAACAAAGGTTGAGGGATATACACGTCTTGATAAAAACCTTGAAAAGATCGTAGTAGGAGAGATTCTTTCTGTTGAAAAGCACCCGGATGCGACAAAGCTTGTCATCTGTCAGGTGAACATCGGAAAAGAAACGATCCAGATCGTAACAGGCGCTCCGAATGTTAAAGTGGGACAGAAGGTTCCGGTAGTCCTTGACGGCGGAAAGGTTGCAGGAGGTCATGACGGCGGCCCGCTTCCGGAGGATGGGATCTCGATCAAAAACGGTAAGCTCCGTGGAGTGGATTCTTTCGGAATGATGTGTTCCATCGAGGAGCTGGGAGCCGACAGAAACATGTATCCGGATGCTCCGGAAAGCGGTATCTATATCCTTCCGGAGAATGCAGTTCCGGGTGAAGATGCAGTTGCCCTTCTCGGGATGCGGGATGTAGTATTTGAGTATGAGATCACTTCAAACCGTGTTGACTGCTATAGCGTGATCGGCATCGCCCGAGAGGCGGCAGCAACCTTTGGCAAGGAGTTTAAGGCACCGGTCGTAACAAAAACAGGAAATAATGAGGACATTAACGACTACTTAAAGGTATCCGTTGAGAATACAGAGCTTTGTAAGCGTTATTGTGCGAGAATGGTCAAGAACATCCATCTTGCACCGTCACCGGCATGGTTGCAGCATCGTCTGATTGCATCCGGTATCCGCCCGATCAATAACATTGTCGATATCACCAACTATGTTATGGAAGAATATGGCCAGCCGATGCATGCCTTCGATTATGATCTTCTTGCTGGTCACGAGATCGTTGTAAAATGTGCAAAGGACGGCGATGTGTTCCAGACGCTGGACGGACAGGAGAGAAAGCTGGATCACACAGTCCTCATGATCAACGATGGGGAAAAGGAAGTAGGCATCGCAGGCATCATGGGCGGAGAAAACTCCAAGATCACCGATGATGTAAAGACGATGGTATTTGAGAGTGCAACCTTTGACGGAACAAATATCCGTCTTTCCGCAAAGAAGGTAGGGCTGCGTACCGATGCATCCGGAAAATTTGAGAAGGGCCTTGATCCAAACACGGCAGAAGAAGCCATCAATCGTGCCTGCCAGCTGATCGAGGAGCTGGGAGCAGGAGAGGTTGTCGGCGGCATGATCGATGTATATCCTGTAAAGGCAGTTGAGTCCAGAGTGAAGTTTGAGCCGGATAAGATCAATAACCTGCTCGGAACCGATATTGCACCGGAAACCATGCTTCAATATTTTAATAAGATCGAGCTTGCTTACGATAAAGAAACAAATGAGATCGTAGCCCCGACCTGGAGACAGGACATCCACCGCATGGCAGATCTTGCTGAGGAGGTTGCAAGATTTTACGGCTATGACAAGATCGGAACAACGCTTCCAACCGGTGAGGCCACGACTGGTAAGATCTCCTATAAGCTGCGGATCGAAGAAGTTGCCAGAGAGGTAGCTGAATTCTGCGGCTTCTCTCAGGGAATGACGTACTCCTTTGAGAGCCCGAAGGTGTTCGATAAGCTGACACTTCCGGAAGACGATAAATACAGACAGACCGTTGTGATCTCAAACCCGCTGGGAGAGGACTTCAGTGTAATGCGTACACTGCCGTTAAACGGAATGCTGAGCTCTCTTTCCACAAACTACAACAGAAGAAATAAAGATGTGCGTCTTTATGAGCTTGCTAATGTATACCTTCCAAAGAGCCTGCCGCTAACAGAGCTTCCGGAGGAGAGGATGCAGTTTACTCTTGGAATGTACGGCGAAGGAGATTTCTTCACCATGAAGGGTGTTGTGGAAGAATTTTTTGACAAGGTCGGCATGCATAAGAGGGCACACTATGATCCGAAGGCCGGAAAGGTGTTCTTACATCCGGGCAGACAGGCAAATGTCATTTATGACGGTGTTGTAGTCGGATATCTGGGAGAAGTGCATCCGGATGTTCTGGATAATTATAAGATCGGTGACAAGGCATATATTGCAGTCCTTGATATGCCGGCTTTGATCCCCTTCACCTCCTTTGACCGCAAGTATACGGGAATTGCCAAGTATCCGTCAGTTACAAGAGACCTTAGCATGGTAGTTCCAAAGGAGATCCTCGTCGGACAGATCGAGGCGATGATCGAGCAGAGAGGCGGAAAGATCTTAGAAGGCTACAGCCTGTTTGATATCTATGAAGGATCCCAGATCCTTGCAGGCTACAAGTCTGTTGCATATTCCATCACGTTCCGCGCGAAAGATCATACGCTGGAGGAGAAGGAAGTAACAGGAACCATGAACAAGATCCTGAATGGATTAAAGGGAATGGGAATTGAGCTGAGAGCGTAAGAAGAAAATACTGGATAAAAATGGAGGGCTGTCGTATACCGGCAATTTGCAGGATACGGCAGCCC
>USQV01000153.1 GCA_900556965.1 uncultured Clostridium sp. | reverse complement strand
TAACCGAATCAAGTAAGTCCCCTGCTTCAATTGCGAAAAGCAATAAGCAGTGGGTAGCGAAGCGGATTGCGAATATCCGCTTGACAAAGTAAAATAATGGAGGGCTGGAGGTGAAACTATGACAGAATTTCTTGGGCGTGTCTATTCATGGCTTACGTTCATTCCAAAGATCACTCTGTCAAATCTTTTTGAAATCCTGATCATCTCTTTTCTTATTTATGAAATATTGATATGGGTACAGAATACAAGGGCATGGGTCCTTTTAAAAGGAGGTCTTATGATCCTTGCATTCTATGTAGGGGCGTATGTTCTCCATTTAAATACGATCACCTGGATGATCAATCACATGGGGCAACTCGCATTGATCGCGCTGATCATTATCTTCCAGCCGGAGTTAAGAAAAGCACTGGAGCAGCTTGGAAGCAGAAATATCATTACGGATCTGTTTAATTCGGAAGCGATGCGTGCGACAGAGCAGTATACGGAAAAAACAGTGAATGAGATCGTCAGAGCGGCCTTTGAGATGGGAAAAGTAAAGACAGGGGCTCTGATCGTGATCGAAAGAGGGACTCCTCTTGCAGAGATCGAGCGGACAGGGATTGCTGTGGACGGAATCGTCACCAGCCAGCTGTTAATCAATATTTTTGAACACAACACCCCCCTGCACGACGGAGCTGTGATCATACGCGGCAACCGCGTTACGGCGGCAACCTGTTATCTTCCGCTTTCTGAAAATCTGAGCATCAGCAAGGATCTCGGTACGAGACACAGAGCAGCTCTCGGGATCAGTGAAAGCTCAGACAGTATGACAGTGGTAGTTTCCGAAGAAACCGGCAGAGTAACGCTGGCATTAGACGGTAAGCTTACCCGGATGAATGATCCGGAATCGCTAAGACAGGCGATCACAGTGGAGTCTAAGGACGAGGCAAATTCCGGAAAATTCCGGCTCTGGAAGGGAAAACATAGAAATGAAAGAAAAGCAGAATAAACGATGGGGATTAAAGCTTCTGTCCGTTGTATGTGCTTTCCTGGTCTGGCTGGGAGTTGTAAATGTGGCAGATCCGGTCGTGACCGGCACAGTTGAGGTTCCGGTCGAAATCGTCAACACGGAGATTTTGGGAGCGAATAATCTGACTTATGAAATTAACGGAAAAAAGACGACTACGGTAGCTTATGAGGTTAAGACTACGAACGCTCACAGGATCCGCCCGGCGGATTTCCGTGCTTATGCGGATATGTCGGATCTGTGGGCGGTAACAGGCTCTATCCCCATCAAGGTAGAGGTCTTAAATCATGCAGAATACCTCGTCTCTACCCCGATCAGCAGAATGTCTACGATCAAGATCGAGACGGAGCCATTGCAGAAAAAGCGTTTTGATCTGAATGTGATCTATACGGGTGAGCTGGACGAGGGATATGAGGCAGGAGAGATCAGCCTGTCACCGAATCATATTTACGTGGAAGGGCCGGAATCCCTGATCGGTCAGATCAGCAGTGTCGGAATTGAAGTCAATCTGGAAGGACTGACCATGGACGCAGAAGGAAATGCGGTACCGAAATATTATGATGCCAACGGAAACAAGATCGATCTGGATTCCCGTATCATGAGTGACTGCGAGTCGGTGTCCTATAAGATGCCGGTATTAAAGGTAAAAAATCTGACTCTCGATTTTGAAACCTCAGGAGAGGTAGCGGACGGATACCGCTTTACGGGAGTCGAATGTGAGCTGAAATCCGTTCCGGTCATCGGAATGAAATCCGTACTGGCGGCTTTAAACACGCTGACGATCCCGGGAGAAGCGTTAAACATGGATGGTGCAAAGACAAACATGGTAAGAACCATCGATCTGAACAATTACCTTCCGGTAGGAGTTTCCCTTGCCGGCACGGGACGCCATGAGATCAATGTGACCCTTACTGTGGAGCCGCTCCGGGAAAAGAATTATACCGTTCAGGTAAACGATGAGTCCATCGTCGGTAAGAAGGATAATTATAAGTACACCATGACATCGCCTTATGTCTATGTGCGGATTAAGGCCCTGAAGGAGGAGTTAGACAGTCTGAACCTAAAGGCAGAGGATATTGAAATCGATGTTTCGCTTTTGGGAGAGGGAACGCATACTGTAGATGCAAAGCTGAAGGTCGATCTGGATTCGGTCTATGAGGTTATCGACGTTTCCTCCTGCACGGTGCATGTAGAAAAAGAAGAAGAATCTCAGGAAACCATTCCTGTTGACGGTCAGGCTGCTGCAGGAACAGAAGCCTCCACAGATAATGCGGAGGAGAGCAGCTCGGAAACGGAACAGCCAAAGGATACATCGGCTGATTCCACCGCAGACAGACTAACCTCGTCACGGACAGAAAAATGATCTTAAGGAATCCGGAAATTAAAAAACGATAGTTTATCAGGAGTAAAATACGATATGGTAGAACAGAGAGTTACAATAAAGAATCCCACCGGCCTTCATTTAAGGCCGGCAGGGCTCCTGTGCAAGGAAGCTCTGCAATTCCAGTCATCTGTAAAATTTCAATTCGGCAGCACTACAGCCAATGCAAAAAGTGTTCTGAGTGTGCTGGGTGCATGCGTGAAAAGTGGGGATGAGATCACTTTTATCTGCGATGGTCCCGATGAGGAGAAGGCATTAGCAGAAATGGTCGCTCTTGTTGAGAGCGGTCTGGGAGAATAACGGAATATGATTGTTTATCTGATCCTTTATGGCGCCGGTATGCTGTTTGCATCCAGCGCCCATTCCTATATGTCGGGAGTAAGTCTTATACTTGCTGCCCTGTACCTGTATTTTTACGATTACAAAAGAAGCGGGGATCCACTGCATTTAAGAGCTCTGTTTTCCCTGTTCTGGGTCGGCGGAGAGGGAATTTCATGTCTGAAGCTTAGTCGTCTGCAAAAGGACTGGGAATTTGTGACATGGGCTGCTTTTTTTGTTGCCCTTGCCGCCTTCTGGTCTGTATATGGTCTTGCCGAAAAACGTATCCGCGGGAAGTATACGGAGCGTTCTTTCAATGTCCGCAAGACAGATTATGGCAAAGCGATCTATTTCATACTTCTTATCCTTACGGCGGTCTCATGGGGTGCTTTTTTACTGGAGGCAGCTGTTCTGGGATATGTCCCGTTTTTTCTTCGCGGGGTACCGCATGCCTATTCCTATTTTCATATTTCCGGTGTTCACTATTTTACCGTGTCATGTGTGCTGGTGCCGTCCATGGCGGTGCTCTCACTGGCTTATGGGGAGAATATAGGAAAAAAACAGAAAGCGATTACAATGCTGGCTGTTTTTCTGGCTCTTATGGTGCCGATACTCTGTGTATCCAGATTTCAACTGATCTTCGCTGTTTTTCTGGCAGTCCTTACCTATATGCAGGTTTCCGGAAAAAAGAAGATCGGATACCTCTTTGCGGCTGTGCTTGCCCTGATTCCGCTCTATGTGATCCTGACGATTGCGCGGAGTCATGATGTGGCATATCTGAACGGGATCTTTGAGATGAAAAATGAGAATACTCCGATCTTCATCACACAGCCCTATATCTATATCGCAAACAATTATGACAATTTTAACTGTCTGGTCAAAGAGCTTCCGAAGCACAGCCTCGGAATGAAGGGATTGTTCCCATTATGGGCCCTGACCGGCCTTAAGTTTATCAGACCGGAGCTTGCCGCGTATCCAATCTTTACGACAAAAGAGGAGCTGACTACCGTAACGCTCTTTTATGACGCATATTATGACTTCGGAATCGC
>USQV01000152.1 GCA_900556965.1 uncultured Clostridium sp. | reverse complement strand
CCCCAAACTATGAGAAGATCCGTATGACCACCTCCTTTGAAGCAAGCTACGGAGGCAGCGAAGCAAACATTGCCCTGTCTCTTGCCAACCTCGGTGTAGACAGCACCTTCTTTTCTGTTGTCCCCAACAACAGTCTGGGAAAAAGTGCGATCCGTATGCTTCGGAGCAATGATGTCCACTGCACTCCCGTTATCCTCTCCACTCCGGAGCAGACACCGACACACCGACTCGGAAGCTACTATCTTGAAACCGGCTTCGGGATCCGCGCCAGCGAGGTGACCTACGACAGAAAAAACAGCGCCATCACTGAATTTGACTTTGATACCATCGATCTTGCCGGACTTCTTACGGGCTTTACGTGGCTCCATTTAAGCGGGATCACTCCGGCGCTGGCCGGAAACTGCAAAAAGCTTATCATGGACTGCTTAAGGATCGCAAAGGAAAAGGGACTGACCGTAAGCTTTGACGGCAACTTCAGGAGCACCCTCTGGTCCTGGGAGAAGGCCAGAGATTTCTGTACCGAATGTCTCCCCTATATCGATGTGCTCTTTGGGATCGAACCCTACCATCTTTGGAAGGATGAAAATGACCATCAAAAAGGAGATATCAAGGACGATATCCCCTTCCAGCCCACTTATGAGCAGCAGGATGAAGTATTTCAGGCCTTTATCTCCAGATACCCCAATATTAAGTGCATTGCACGCCATGTCCGCTACGCCCACAGCGGCAGCGAAAACAGCCTGAAGGCCTTTATGTGGTACGACGGCCACACCTTCGAGAGCAAGCTGTTCACCTTCACGATCTTAGATCGTGTCGGCGGCGGGGATGCCTTTGCCAGCGGCCTGATCTATGCCATGATGCATAAATATAAGCCCATGGATATGGTGAATTTTGCTGTGGCCAGCAGTGCCCTAAAGCATACGATCCGCGGAGACGGCAACATCACCGATGATGCGGAAACCATCCGCAACCTCATGAATATGGATTACGATATCAAGCGTTAATCAAAGTTTTGTGCCAAAGCCAGCGAAAAAATGGCTTAAATTGTCGGGTTTCCGATAGCGGAAACTTCTTTTCTGCCTTTAACAATGGGATAATCTATACATGCAACTGTTGTTTAAAGCGTGGGAAAGCAGATGATTACTTATGAGAAGCTTTGGGATGTCCTTAAGAAAAAAGGACTCTCACAAAACAAACTTTACAAGGATTATGGCATCAGCAGGGCACAGATATACCGCCTGAAGCATGATCAGGTCGTATACACCAGCACCCTCGATATGCTGTGCAATATTCTTGACTGCGATGATATTTCCGACATTGCAACCTATCGGTCAGATAAAGAACCGGATAAAAAACCCTGATGGATCGGAATGGAAATAACTCCAACCTCCGATACATCAGGGTCTTTTTATCTCATGTAAAGCGGACATTCGCAATCCGCTTCGCTACTTGCTCATGAACGCAGTCGCTTCAACTAGATGATACTGTCCACATCCTCCGTGCCTGTGCAGAGAAGGGCAACGAGCAGGGTCTGCTGGCAGCCCTTAAAGGCATCCTTGACCTCAAACCGCTCAGAGAGCATGTGGGCGTGGGTATCATAATCGCAGCCGCCAAGGCATACTGCCGGAAGTCCTGCCTCTAACGCACGGTTACAGTTTGTGGAACCGCCGTCTGCCAATCTCGGCTCCTCACAGCCCAGATAGTTTGCTGCTGCCATAGATGCCTCAACGATCGGCGCATGGGCGTCCTGATTGCCGGCATTAACATCGCAGATATGCTTTACATCGTAAGTAATTGTATCCTTACCCCAGCGATCGGTTTCTTCCTTGCAGGCTTCCTCGATCGCTTCAAAGATACGGCCGCGGAGCTTCTCAAGCTCCTCCTGAGAGTTGGAGCGGAAATTGAAGCGGATCTGTGCCTGGGGAACGATGGCATGGACAGCCTCAAAGCTTCCCGCATGGAAATTGGTAACGGCAAATGTAGTCATCGGATCTGACGGAACACGGAATTCTGAGATCTTTGCGATCGCTCTTGCTGCCGCATGGAGCGGATTGGCAACCTTTCCGAACATACCGCAGGCATGTCCGCCGATACCGTTAAAGTTTACCTCATACGTCTGGATACCGGTTGCCTCGTAGATGATCTCCTGATATCCCGGGCCATCAACGGAAACGCTTGCCTTAAGCTCCGGATGATGATCCACATAGTATTTCATTCCCTTTAATCCGCCGGTTCCTTCCTCCTGAACCGTTCCGACAAAGTGGATATCTCCCTTTGTTTCGATCCCGGCAGCGTTTAACGCGCGGATCGTGGAAAGGACTGCCGCACAGCCTCTGGTATCATCCACAATACCCGGGCATTTGATAAAGCCGTCTTCACGAACGATCTCCAATTTTGTATCTAAGGGGAATACGGTATCCATGTGGCCTTCCACCAGTGTGGCATTACCGCCGCCGGTTCCCTTACGGATACCGACACAGTTTCCGTATTCATCGATATGGCAGTCGGTAAGTCCTTCTTCCTTAAACATTTCCAGAAGACGTTCTGCTTTTTTCTGCTCATGATGGGTGGGAGCCGGTATCAAAGTAAGCTCGATCTGCTTATCGATGATCGCATCCTGATCCTTTTCCATAAAATCAAGGGCTTTAATAACCTTTTCATTTTTTGTCAGTGCGTCAAATTTCTTACGTACCTTTTCTGAAACCTGATATTCCATGGCCTGTTCCTCCTGAGGATAATTTCTGATATCCATATCATACCAAATCTGCCTAGATTTTGCCACAGAAAAAATGCATATTCCCCACAATTTCTTCACAATTCATACATAATATTCCTGTATTCTTAGAACATAGATAACGTGCAGAACACGTAAACACAAGGAGGATTACTATGACAAAAAGAACTACAACAGCCATTATGGCTGCTATCATGACACTTACAATGGGAATCACGTCCTTTGCCGGGCAATGGAATAAGGACGCAAATGGATGGTGGTGGGTCGATGACAATGGCTCCTATCCGGTCAATGAATGGAGATGGCTGGATGGAAATCAGGATGGAGTTTCCGAATGCTATTATTTCGGAACGGATGGCTATATGCTTGCAGAGACGGTTACCCCGGATGGTTATCAGGTCAATACCGACGGTGCCTGGACTACGGACGGTGCCCCGCAGCTTAGATACAGCGAGAATACCGACAACAGCCAGTCCGACAGCTCGGATGACAACGGCTACAGCTACGCCTCCGAATCTCTGGCCGGACACTATACATCAGAAAACGGAGATTCCATCGTGATCAATGTCGGCGCCGGTGATTCTCTCGGAGGCATCTATTACAATGCAAACGGCAGTTTTGAAAAGGTATACAGCTTCGCTAAGGTTGGCACAGGTGAATATAAGGATTCTGCAAACTTCAAGAGCATTAAATTCCTTGAGGATGGATCTCTTTTCATGAACAACCGCGTATATACAAATTAAATCATTTAACCGCTGTGCAAAGACCGGTCAAGATCATGGCACAGCGGTTTTTTATGCATTGAGCGTATCTTCTGCGGTAGGAGGTTGACAGGGCTGTGTGGCAAATAATATACTGCTTAAAGAAGCAAATTGATATGCATTAGATTTGGGAGGCTATAATGGATAAAACCTTTCACAAATTATTGCGGAGCGGAATCGATCTCTCCTCTGTCGGCGTGGAACGCCGTGAAGATAATATACGATACTTTTGTACTCCAAAAGGGGCATCTACCTTCGGCTGGGCAGGCGTG
>USQV01000151.1 GCA_900556965.1 uncultured Clostridium sp. | reverse complement strand
CGGCGCAGCCGATTTGGAATGGATTTTTGCTTGTAACTATGAAGGTACTGAATAGCTACCAAGAAACATAATACCCGGCAGAGCTTCTGCCGGAGCGGAGAAAGGGAGAAGTATTATATGCTTAGTACAGTTGCGACAAAAGCGGTAGATCAGAATGCAGCAATTCTGGAAGATCTTGCAAAAAAGATCTGGGAACATCCGGAAACAGCCTTCAACGAAGTGAAAGCATGCGAATGGACAGCAGAGGTTTTAAAAAATGCCGGATTTGAAGTCGAGGTAGGCTATGTGGGAATGCCTACAGCGATTCGTGCTACATGGGGAAAAGGTCATCCGCGTATCGGTTTCCTTGGAGAATATGATGCACTTCCCGGTCTCAGCCAGAAGGTAAGCACAGAAAAAGAACCGGTTTGCGAGGGCGCTCCCGGACAGGGCTGCGGCCACAACCTTCTCGGTGTTGCCTGCCTTGGCGCTGCCCTCGGAATGAAGGCAGAGCTGGAGGCTTCCGGAAAAGAAGGAACCGTTGTATTTTACGGCTGTCCGGCAGAGGAGGTTCTGACCGGTAAGGCATTTATGGCTCGTGAAGGCGCCTTTGCCGACCTTGACGCAGCATTTTCATGGCACGGCGCAACCACAAACCACCTGACAACAGGAACCATGACCGGCTTAAACAGTGCAGTATTCCACTTCCACGGAGTCACAGCTCATGCCGGCGGAGACCCGCATAACGGACGTTCCGCTCTCGATGCCGTAGAGCTTATGAACGTTGGTGCTAACTATTTAAGAGAACATGTGACCAGCGATGTGCGTATCCATTATGTGATCAAGGAGGGCGGCACTGCTCCGAATATCGTTCCGGATACTGCAAGCGTATGGTACTACGTTCGTGCCCTCAGCCGTGAGGCGGTAGAGGATACCTACAGACGTCTTGTACTGGTGGCAGAGGGAGCAGCCCACATGACAGAGACAAAGCTTGAGATCGAATTCTTAGGCGGCTGCTATAATACTCTAAATCCGGTTAAATTCACCACCATGACAAGAGATGTCATGGCGGAGATCGAGATGCCGCAGTGGACAGAAGAAGAAAAGAAATTTGCAGATGCCCTGAATAAAAAGAGCCAGCAGTACGATCGTGTAAAGGCCAGCGGACTTCTTGATAACGGCCCGCTCTGCACCTTTGTTTCTCCGGTTCTCAATGAGGATGGATACGGCTCCACAGACGTCGGAGATGTTCAGCATATCGTACCGTGTGTTCAGGTCATGACAGCAACCTATAACCTTGCTGCTCCGGGACACAGCTGGCAGGTTGCAGCCTGCTCCGGAATGAGCATCGGCATGAAGGGTATGTTATACGGTGCAAAGGTTATGGCTGCTTCCGCAATGAAGCTTGTGAATGAGCCGAAGCTTCTCGAGGAGGCTAAGGAAGAATTTAAGAAGCAGATGAACGGACGTACCTATAAGTGCCCGATCCCGAAGGAGATCCCGGTACCGCAGCCGAAGCAGTAAATACCTTAAATACGGTAAACCTGCTTGAAAAGCCTATGCAAAACCTGCCGGACATGATATAATAATCTTATTATGGATTGCAGGAGGTAATTATTGTGACAGCAGATACAGAGAGAAGCATTCATAAAGTATATGAGAAAGATAAGATCGGTGAAGTACAGATTGCAGATGAAGTAGTAGCAATTATTGCCGGCCTTGCAGCAACAGAGGTAGACGGCGTTGATTCTATGGCAGGAAACATTACCAACGAGCTTGTAGGAAAGCTCGGAATGAAAAATCTGTCCAAGGGAGTCAAGGTCGAGGTAACGGAAGAACATGTTTCGGTGAATATGTCCCTGAACCTGAAATACGGCTACAGCATTCCGCAGGTTTGCGAGACCGTTCAGGAAAAGGTCAAAAATGCGATCGAGAATATGACAGGACTTACCGTTCTGGATGTAAACATCAAGATCGCAGGTGTAAATATGGGTGACGGCCAGTAAGCCGGAGCCGATCGGAAATAATTCCCGGAAAGCAAATAAAGGGCCGTCAGTTGGTTTCAACTGGCGGCTTTTTAGACAGAGGAGGTAAAAAATGGATCAGAAGCAGTTTGTTGAACAGGCAGTAGATCAGAAAGAAAAAGAGATCGTTGAGCTGAGTGATAAGATCTTTGATTATGCGGAGATCGGTTTCCATGAATTTCGCTCTGCAAAGCTATATCAGCAGATGCTGGAGGCAGAAGGCTTTTCAGTAGAAATGGGGATCTGCGGAATGCCGACCGCATTTCAGGCATCCTACGGAAGCGGCAGTCCGGTGATCGGACTTCTGGCAGAATATGATGCGCTCCCGGAGCTCTCCCAGAAGGGCGGCTGTCCTCACAGGACACCGGCAGAGGGAGATAACCCGGACGGACACGGCTGCGGCCACAACCTTCTGGGAGCCGGTACTTTTGCGGCCGCTCTTGCGATGAAGGCGTGGTTAACGGAAAATCCCGGAAAGGGAACCGTTGTGCTTTTCGGCTGCCCGAGTGAGGAAAAGGGAAACGGAAAGGTGTTTCTGGCAAGAGAAGGAAAGCTTGGCATCCTCGATGCCGCTCTGACATGGCATCCTTCCGATACCAACGAGGTCGTTACGGACTCCTCCCTTGCCAATATCAGTGTATTCTTCCGCTTTAAGGGAGTGACCTCCCACGCAGCGGCGGCTCCGGAAATGGGACGTTCTGCCCTCGATGCGGCAGAGCTGATGAGCGTCGGGATCAACTACCTGCGTGAACATATCATCCCGGAGGCCCGGATCCACTATGCATATCGTGACGTAGGAGGGATTGCTCCGAACGTAGTTCAGGGACACAGCTGCGTCCATTACTTTGTGCGCGCACCGAAGTCCTCTCAGGTTCAGGAGATCTTTAAGCGTGTGCTTGATGTGGCAGAGGGAGCGGCAAAGATGTCCGGGACAGAGATGACCTACGAGCTGTATGCCGGACTTTCCGACTATATTCCAAACCATGTCCTTTCCGAGCTGCTCCATGAATGTATGGTGGAGATCGGCGCACCGAAATTTGATGCGGCAGACGTTGAAAAGGCGAAAGCATTTATGGATGACCCTTCTGCGAAAAAGGTCCTCGATACAGAGATCGCACCTCTCGTATGGAGCGGACGCGTTATGCCGGGCTCAACGGACGTGGGAGATGCCAGCTATGTGGTTCCCACAGCTCAGCTAAATATGGCAACAGAGGCGATAGGAACTCCGGGCCATTCATGGCAGATGACCGCCCAGGGAAATATGGAAGCGGCACATAAGGCGATGCTTACGGCGGGAAAGGCAATGGCTCTTGCGGGCATTCGTCTGTTTGAGGATCCAAAGATCGTTAAAAAGGCAAGAGAAGAATGGCAGGAAGAAACAGGTGGAAGGTACGATTGTCCGATTCCAAAGGAGATCGGCCCGAGACTTGAAGATTAGGAAATAAGTATTGGGGAGTATGCAGGCTATGCAAAACGTACAGGATATATTGGAAGAAGCTTTAAAGAAGGGACAGGAATATGTGGAGCGGGGGGAATGTGCCTCCTATATTCCGGAGTTAGCAAGGGCAGATAAGAAAAAGCTTGGGGTCTGTCTCTATACAAGATCAACGGATAAGTATACGGCAGGAGATACAAAGGATCGTTTTACGATCCAGAGTATCTCCAAGGTGATCTCACTTGCTGCCGCACTGGAATTGTGTGGTTTTGAAAAAGTATTTGAAAAGACATTTTATCCGCATATAGATAACACAGACGGATTTTATATC
>USQV01000150.1 GCA_900556965.1 uncultured Clostridium sp. | reverse complement strand
CCGGCAGAGCTGTCCGTAAGAATAGATGACCGCATCTGTCAGGGGAAAAGAACACTCATTTGTCAGGCTTCCGGTGATGTTTCCCTCAAATATCTCCAGATCCCCGGAAATCGTTCCGGCTGCTCCCGGCTCCGGCTCCCGGTTCAGTTCAAAATACCGGCTGTTAAAGGCCTTCGATCTCGGAGCTGAGATCAAAGTCTGATCCTCCTCAAACCGAAGCTCCAGCGCTGCATTTTTCTTTTTTTCCAGATCACCCTGACGATTTGTTCCGTACCGGTCACTTTTCGTCACCGGCGTCACCACATAATCTGACGGCAGGCTTACAGAAAAAGGCCGGCTGTCCGGAGTGCGGATATTCAGATACGTTGTCTCCTCCGTCCTTTCTTCACTCAGATCAACGATGGAGGACAGAGTATAAAATTCAGAGGTGAACCGGGTTGCTGTACCGGCGAGGTAGATAATGCACATAGCTGCGAGTGAGCAGAGCATGACTGCCGGCCCGTAATAAAAGCTGCGCTCCTTTCTTTTCAGGAAAAAATACAAGCCCGGCCCCACGATAAGGATATAAATAACAGCGGCCGCCGTATACAGCTTAAGATTGGGAAGACGTTCGGCATTTCCTGTACTGACAAGACTCTGTGCGTCCCAGAATTTTTCCTCCCGGCCATAGGAGCCGTAATAGTTAAGCTGGGAGATGGTATCCTCACCGACGGTATCGGTAAGGAGCTTGGCGGCATACGATGGATTTTCCATGGCAAATTCGCTGAGATCACCGAGATCATAGGCGAAAAAGCCTATTTTCCCCTTTTCCTTCATTGCCACTGTCAAGGTTGGCTCCCCATCATTATCCATCTGTTCTATTCCGCCCGGATACCATATTGAGGTACAGATCATGCTTAAGCCGGAATCTCCCGGAGCATTTCGGTCATACTCAACACCGGGATTCACATTTTCAGGCCGGGAACCTATGATCGTAAAACCGGGTAAACGGCTGTAAAAGCCTCCGGTCGTCTCAAATGCCTGCTTTCCCAGCCCGAACAAAAGGATCCCTCCCTGTTCGACCCATTGAAAGACCGCATTTTTCTGGGCCTCGGACAGCCTGTCGCTCTCAAATCGATTGATAAGGAGCACATCCAGCATCTCCAGCCCCCGCGGATCATCCGGAAGGGAGCTTTCATCCAGATCAACTGTCTTAGACCTTGCCATCCCGTAATTAAAGCCGATATCATCCAGATAACCAAGCTTTTCCGGTTGGTCTGAAAGGATGCCGATCATGAGGCGTCCCGTATCCTTTGAGACATCAAAATCCATGGTTCTTTCCGACAGCAGCTTATCCTTTTCTCCCCACAGGCTGATATGGATCCCATTGCTTTTCTGTCCCAGCGGCACATATACAGAAAGCCTCTTAGTTTCGGCCGGCTGTACCGTGACCGGATAAGTGTATTCGTAGATCTCACTGCTGTCCTCCGAGCTGTTCTCCAGCGTCCTGAGCTTTATCTTTCCCGAAAAAACAGCCGGTGACGGATCGTAAACGCTGATAGTTAACGGAATATGGATCCCTGTCCTGCCGTCCTGCCCATAGACAGCAGATACCTCCATGGACACGTTTTGTGTACTCTCCTCTGCCGCCAATGCCTCCGTATAAAAGCAGAAAAGGAAGACTAACAGCATCAAAAGCACAGCTCTGCTCTTTTTTTCCATATTTTTCATCCTATTGCCCTGAAATTCTCTCTGTTGACATCAAAATTTATTTTCAGCTTAACAGAAAAAACGGTTCCGTTCAGATCGCTGGTCACCGTAATCGTCCCCCCGTGCATGTCAACAA
The DNA here is from genome assembly GCA_900556965.1 of uncultured Clostridium sp. Next base: position 1,949 of record USQV01000150.1, on the reverse strand, counting down.
TATTCTTAGCGATCGCAAGCCCCAGCCCGGTTCCTCCTGTTGTGGAGGAGCGGGAATGCTCGACCCGGTAAAACTTGTTAAAAATAAGAGGGAGCTCCTCCGGCGGGATCACATATCCGAAATTGACCACGGATACCGTAACGATCTCGCTCTCTGCATTCACCTTCACCAGAACCTTTTTTCCTTCTGCGCCGTATTTGATCGCATTGTTGATGAGATTATCAAACAGCCTTGCCAGTAGATTACCGTCAGCAGTGATCGTAAGCGCAGGTACATTACTTGTAAGCTCGTAGGTAAGGTCTTTGTCCGCAAAGCTGGGATAAAACTCCTCCAGAAGCTGTCCTAAAAGCTTTACGATATCCACCTTTCCGACGTTCATGGAGATCTTTCCGTAATTCATTTTTGTGAATCCGAACAGATCCTCAATGAGCTTTTCCAGCCGCTTCGCCTTTATATATACAATATCGATATATTTTTTCTGCATTTCCGGGCTCAGGGAGGCTCCGTTTGATAAGAGCTCCAGATAACCGATAATGGAGGTAAGGGGTGTCCGAAGATCATGGGCCACATTCGTGATCAGCTCGTTTTTGGTACGCTCCGATTCCCTCTCCTTATCCATTAACTCCCTGATATCTTCTTCCATCCGGTTTAGATTGGAGGCGATCATGGCAAACTCATCATCGCCCTCCACCTCGATCCGGGTATTCAGATCGCCCTCGGAGATGTTCTGGACGGCAGCTGCGATCTTTTCTATGTATTTGATCGACCTTCTCTGTAATAACAGGAAGCTTACCGAAAAAATGCCGATCCCAAGGATCACATAAAGCACCGTTGTCCCCGTTCCCATCCGAAACAGCCGGCAAAAAAGCGGAAGCCCGCCCTCCGTCCGTTCCAGATAATTCAGGATCATATCCACATTTGTGATAAGAAAGACCTCAACAAGGCAGGCGACGAGCATACTATACAATATGTTGGCCAGAAGCTGACTGTAAAAGCGCCGGCTTATATTATTTTTCAATTTTATATCCCACCCCCCAGACTGTGGTTATGATCTTGTTCTGTCTGGTGTCCTCCTTCATCTTTCCGCGCAGGCGTCTGATATGTACCATAACGGTATTGTTGGCCTCATATACCTTCTCATTCCATACCTTTTCAAAGATCTCATCGGTGCTGAACACACGCCCCGGATTTGAGGCTAAAAGATAAAGGATATCAAATTCGATCGGTGTGAGCTTGATCTCATCTCCGTAGACAATGACCCTGTGGTTATCCTTATTGATGGAAAGACCGCGGATATTGATCTCATTTTTTGCTGTTTGTCCTGTGTTGCTGTTCGGATTCAGCTGGGTATAGCGCCGCAGCTGGGATTTCACCCTTGCTGTCAACTCGAGGGGATTGAACGGTTTTACCACATAGTCGTCTGCTCCCGTTCCGAGGCCCAGTATTTTATCCAGATCCGTTGATTTTGCACTCAGCATGATGATCGGGATATTATTAGTCTCCCTGATCTTTCTGCACATTTCAAGCCCATCCATACCGGGCATCATAATATCTAAAAGAACCAGATGGATCTCCTCTTTCTCTAAAATTGCCAGTCCATCCAGTGCGTTATTTGCCTTAAATACTTTATAACCGTCACTTACAAGATATATCTCCACCAGGTCGGCAATTTCTTTTTCGTCATCCACAACAAGAATACTGATCTGATCCATGAACGGCCCTCCTTTGTCATAGTTTATTTAAGTATTATAACATAGATGCTTTCTTTTTTCCTCTGTTTTTTCGCAAGAAAACAATGGAAACCGCCCGGCTGCAAAATACTGCAAAACCGGGCGGTTTCTCTTAATTTTTGTTATATTTTCTTACTGTGCGTTTTTATAGGCTTCAAAGGAAGGCTTCTTATTTCCGTTCACGTCCATGAGGCCAAAGGCATAGTTGACCTGAAGAAG
>USQV01000149.1 GCA_900556965.1 uncultured Clostridium sp. | reverse complement strand
CCGGTAGGGAATTGCACCCTGCCCTGAAGATTTCATATTTAAATTCAGATGAAGTATATCACGCCTGCTTAAAAATTGCAAGACTGTATAAAAAATCGGGACGAAACCGGGATGAAACCGGGACGGAAGGCAGTGCATTTTCGGATGGATGTTCACGCATTCTTGTAATTTAGTGGTGAGTTATGTGTGCTGTTTTTGAGAGTAATTTTTTTGCCAAAGCGCAGAACGAACGTTTGTCATATATTGGAATATATGGTACAATCTAGTCAGATAAGACTGGACGTTCAGTATAAATTATTTTTAGGGAGGTATTTTTATGTATACTTGTGCAAAATGCGGCTTAACAGGATGCCGTCAGAGAGATCTGGAAAAAACACTGCCGGAATGTCCGAGCAAAAACAGTGAACTGCAAAACAGAGCACTTAAGGAGTACGAGAATGAGGAAATCCGATCTATCGCATACCATTCTGCATGTACGGAAGCAGGTGGTTACGGTCAGGACACGCGAATGATCGAGATCATCAAATTTATGAAGCGCAGCGGTTACAAAAAGATCGGATTTGCGTTCTGTGCCGGTCTGCTCCTTGAAGCGAGAGAGGTTACCCATATCCTTGAGTACAATGGCTTTGAGGTCGTTTCTGTTATCTGTAAAAACGGCGCTATCCCGAAAGAGGAGATCGATGTTGAGGACGAGAATACTCTGTCCGGTCATGCAGATACGGAGGTTATGTGTAATCCTATCGGACAGGCAATGGTATTAAATGAGGCAGGGACAGATTTCAATATCATGCTGGGACTCTGCGTAGGACATGACACATTATTCTTTAAATATATTGAAGGCCCTGTTACCGTGCTTGCTGTCAAGGACCGCGTTACCGGGCACAATCCGTTAGGGCCGATTTACTGTGCAAAGGGCTACTATAAGAAAAAATTCTATCCGGAAAATCAGGGCTAACAATACGCGTAACCGGAAAAAGCATTTAACCGAATCGGATTGCGAATATCCGCTTGACAAGGGCGGCGAGCTTGTGACCTGGGCTTACCGTCCTTTTTCGTGCAGGAAAGTTTCAGTACAGGACAGAAAAACTTCCCTTGATGATCTGTGTTTTAAGAGGTATGATAGATACGAGGAAAATTGTTTCCGAAAGAGCATAACGGAAGGAGTGGATGATCATGAGCAGAGTAAATTTTGGAGCAAAGCCGTATCTTTATCCGATGCCGGTTCTGATAATCGGAACCTACGATGAAAACGGGGTTCCCGATGCAATGAATGCGGCATGGGGAGGCATCTCAGCGGTCAACGAGATCTCAATCAGTATGTCTGAGCATAAGACAACGAAGAATTTTGCAAAGACAGGAGCGTTTACCGTAAGCTTCGCGACAGAGGATACCGTGGTTCCCTGTGATTATGTAGGAGTGGAATCCGCCAATGATGTGCCGGATAAGTTTGCAAGATCCGGATTCCATGCAACAAAGAGTGAATATGTGAATGCACCGTTGATCGATGAGCTTCCGATGGCATTAGAATGCAAGGTTAAGAGCTACAAGGATGGAATCTTAGTCGGCGAGATCGTAAATGTATCTGCTGACGAAAGTATCCTGACAGACGGACGGATAGATCCGGAGAAATTAAAACCGATCACCTACGACTCGGTGAACCATAGCTATATCGCACTGGGAAAAAAAGTCGGAGATGCATATAAGGATGGTCTTGCCTTAAAGAAGCGTCCATAAAGGAATTTGAGACAGCCTGAGCAGGTTCTGATATTTAAAATAAAAGGAGAGTACAGAAATGAACTTCAATGATGAGGCATTAAAGCTCCATGCAGAGCACAAAGGAAAAATCGAAGTAGTAAGTAAAGTCCCCGTAAAGACCAGAGATGATCTGAGCACCGCCTATACGCCGGGAGTTGCAGAGCCTTGCCGGAAGATCCATGCCGATAAAAAAGAGGTATACAAGTATACGGCAAAAGGAAATCTTGTTGCTGTTGTATCTGATGGTACGGCAGTTCTCGGTCTTGGAAATATCGGGCCGGAGGCAGCAATGCCGGTTATGGAAGGAAAGGCCATTCTTTTTAAGGAATTTGGCGGCGTAGACGCATTCCCCATCTGCCTTGATACAACAGATACAGAGGAGATCATCAAGGCGGTAAAGGTTATCGCCCCCTGCTTTGGCGGAGTCAACCTCGAGGATATCGCTTCTCCTAAGTGCTTTGAGGTCGAGGAGAGACTGGAAAAAGAGCTGGATATTCCGGTGTTCCACGATGACCAGCATGGAACGGCTGTTGTTGTAACGGCAGCACTGTTAAATGCCCTCAAGGTGGTCGGAAAAAACATTGAAGAAATTCATGTAGTCTTAAACGGCCCCGGTTCTGCCGGAACCGCTATTATCAAAATGCTGCTGGCAGCAGGCGTAAAGCACATTATTGCCTGTGATGAAAATGGTATCCTTTATAAAGACCGCGGTGTCGGCATCAAGGATCACAAAAAGATGCTTTGTGATATCACAAATCTCGAGGATAAACGCGGTGATCTCTCCGATGCGATCGTCGGCGCAGATGTATTTATCGGCGTATCGGTTGCCGGTGCATTAAAGCCGGAGATGATAAAAACCATGGCGAAGGATCCGATCGTGTTTGCCATGGCGAATCCGACTCCCGAGATCATGTATGATGAAGCTATGGCAGCAGGCGTTAAGGTTATGGGTACAGGCCGTTCTGACTTCCCGAACCAGATCAATAACGTACTGGCCTTCCCGGGAATCTTCCGCGGCGCTTTGGATTGCGGAGCAAGGGACATCAACTACGATATGAAGGTTGCAGCCGCTCATGCAATTGCAGAGCTGGTTACAGACGATAAGCTGAGTGCGGAATACATCATTCCGGGCGCTCTTGAGCCGGGAGTAGCGGAGCATGTGGCAAAGCGTGTTGCAGAGGCTGCCGTTAAGTCCGGAGCCATCAGAAAGTAAAAGAAAAATCAAATCTCAAATTCGATTCATCAGGAATATTTCCACACCCCTCTGTCATACATTGTATAGCAGAGGGGTGAACTTGTCCCCGGGGTTGAAAAACAGACAAAAAGTGATCGGATCGCCGGACAGGAGGAAAATATGTCGGATTATCGGAGATTGATTTCCTATATGTATGAATATGAAGGAAAAGAAAAAGGAAAGAATGTGGGGTTTGTAAAGCTGGAAACAAAAAATGGACAGTGCAGGCTGAACCTCAGCATAAAGAAGGTATATACAGGCGGAAATGCGGCCGGAGTTTATCTGCTGGGAAAAAGAGTGAAGGAAACATTTCTCGGAAATATATTTATCCGGGGTGGAAACGGAGATTTTCATGCCATCATAGACTCCAATAATGTGGAGGGAGGCGGGAACGACCTGAAGGATTATTATGGTCTAACCGTTCATGATGTAAAAAATTCATGGAGATCCTATACGACGATCTGGGAGGATGCTGCATTCCCGGAAACAGAGAATGATCTTGCCGGACAGACTCAGGCATACGAGATCCTTCCGGGGGGCCGGAAACCGGATCCGCTTAAGGCGGCATCCCGCATAGTTATGGAGCTGGATCGGGAGTTGGAGCAGGAATGCACATTGCAGGCAGCTGCCCAGTCGATCGCACCGGAGTCGCCGCTGTCGGAAAACACGCAACCGCCGTCCGGGCCGAAACAGCCGTCGTTGTCGGAAGTTGCGCCGCCGCCCGAAACCGAAACAGCACCGGAGCGGGAACCAGCAGCTGTAACAGAACAGCCGTTGCCGGAAGCTG
>USQV01000148.1 GCA_900556965.1 uncultured Clostridium sp. | reverse complement strand
GCAGCGCTGGAAGGGTAAATGATGCGGTGATTCCTTTCTCTTTTAATGCATCCAGTATCCGCATCTGGCTGGAGCGGGCGTCCTCCTCCGTCGGCGGGACTAACTCCAGATACTGTTTCTGTGTTATTCCTCTATTCATTATTACTTCCTCATTTCCTGATCATTTTTCTGTTTCTTATTGTAGCACTTTTCTCTTTTCCAGAGAACTTATTTTTTTCACATTTTTACTACATTTCCATCACAGATTCCCATTATACTGCAAAGCATAGAAACAAAAAAGGAAGCAAACAAAACCGGAAGCCGGTTCCGGAACACAGTTTAAAATACAGATACCAGAAAGGAAGTATTTATTATGACTGAACTGAGAAAAGAAATTTCGAGCGTTTTCAATATGACCCGTTTCCTTTGCAACAGCTTGGAACACAGCCTTGAAAAAGCTTTCACAGGCATTCAGACGGTTCTGCTGATATGCCCATGATATCGGAAAGTTGGTTATGACCTGAGAGGCTCCCAGCTCCGAAACAGACGGAACCTGTGCCTCCTCATTGATCAGCACCCCTTTCTTATTTGCCGGCTGGCGGTAAAAGTCTGCGTATGCCGGTACGGTAAATGATGCACATAATGCCGCTGCCAGAAATGCGGCAGCCACCCTCTTTATTAATTTTTTTATCATCGTTCTTCCTCCTTGACCTCTTTTACGATCAGCTGTGATTTTCTACAGGTATAAATACACGGGAGGATGCTTCCCCCTCATTCTTTCTTTTTTCTGTCTTTGCCGCCTCGATGGCCAGCTCACAGAGAGCCGACTGTGAGTTCACCAGATGCTTTCCTCTCCGATCCGGCTTCTCATACGTTCCGTCCGGCTTCAGCAGATGGGCCTTCTGGTTATCCATCAGCTCCAGCTCCATGTAATGACGGATGCGCTCCTTCAGTTCCTCCCGGATCACCGGGAACATGATCTCGACCCTTCGATCCAGATTTCTCGGCATCCAGTCGGCGCTTCCCATATAGATCTCATCACTTCCGTCATTTTCAAAGATAAAGATACGGGCATGCTCCAGAAATTCACCGATGATCGACCGAACCTCGATATTTTCGGATAAGCCGCTGACTCCGGCCCGCAGGCAGCAGATCCCACGCACAACAAGACGGATCTTTACTCCGGCGCAGGAGGCCTCGTAAAGAGCTGCTATGATCTCCTTGTCACAAAGAGAGTTCATCTTTGCGATGATCGAGGCTGATTTTCCCTCCTTCGCATATTGGGTCTCCCTCTTTATCAGCCGCAGGAAGCTGTTCCTGAGCCAGAGGGGTGCGACGGAAAGCATATTCCAGTTTAACGGCTCCGAATATCCAGAAAGCATGTTGAATACTGCGGTGGCATCCTCGCCGATCAGCGGATGGCAGGTCATGAGCCCGCAGTCCGTATAGAGCTTTGCCGTAGAATCGTTGTAGTTTCCGGTGCCCAGATGAACGTATCTGCGGATCCCGTCCTCCTCTCTCCGCACCACCAGCGTGATTTTCGAGTGTGTCTTTAAGCCCACCAGACCATATATAACGTGGCAGCCCGCTTTCTCCAGCTTTTTCGCCCAGAGGATGTTGTTTTCCTCATCGAATCTAGCCTTCAGTTCGACTAAGACAGAAACTTGCTTCCCGTTTTCCGCAGCCGCCGCAAGGGCTGCAATGATCGGGGAATTTCCGCTGACACGGTAAAGTGTCTGTTTGATCGCCAGCACATCCGGATCCTTCGCCGCACTTCGGACAAAGTCCACCACCGGATCAAAGGATTCGTAGGGGTGCATCAGCAGGATATCCCCCTTTCGGATATTGGTAAAGATATCATCATCATTCATAAAAGCCGGAACCGGCTGCGGGATATAGCGCGGTGTTTTCAGATGGTCATATCCTTCTATGCCATACATTTTCATTAAGAAGGTCAGATCCAGCGCTCCCGGTATCTCAAAGATATCCTCCTGATTTACCATCAGCTCCTTTTTCAGTATCGATAGGAGCCTCTTATCCGCCTTCTCCTCGATTTCAAGACGGATGACCTCACCCCACTGCCTTCGTTTCAGCTGCTTTTCGATCTCCTCAAGAAGATCCACCGCCTCCTCCTCATCTAAAGAGAAATCCGCATTCCGCATGATCCGGAACGGATGCGAGGTCAGAATGTCATAGTTCAGGAACAGCTGCTTCATGTTCCTCTCGATGACTTCCTCCAGAAGGATCACATTTTTTGTCAGATTTCCGTCCTCATCGACGGTATCCGGCAGAAAGATCATTCTCGGAAGGACGGAGGGAACCTGCACCATGGCAAACTCCAGCTCGTCATCTCCCTTTTTCTTTTTCAAAAGTGCCGCAATATTCAGCGATTTGTTCCGCACCAGCGGAAACGGACGGGAGGAATCCACCGCCATCGGTGTAAGTACCGGGTAGATCTCCTCTTTAAAGTATCTGTCCGCAAATTCTCCCTGCTCCTCTGTCAGCTTTTCATGGCGCTCCACCAGCTTAAGCCCATTGGCCTTAAGCTCCGGAATAAGGGAGCGATTGTAGGTCGAATACTGCTGTGTTACCAATTCATGTGTTTTTTTGCTGATCTGCTCCAGCTGCTCTGCCGGAGTCATCCCTGCAATATCCCGCTTGGTATATCCGGCATGCACCATATCTTTTAAGGAAGCCACCCGCACCATGAAAAATTCGTCCAGATTGGAGGCTGTGATGCTTAAAAATTTCAATCGGTCAAATAGCGGCGTCTGTCTGTCTCGCGCTTCCTGCAGCACCCGATAGTCAAATTCCAGCCAGCTGAGTTCCCGGTTTACATAATTAGACGGATCCGTAAAACGAGCTTCTTTCTCCGACATTTCTATACGCCCCTTTTCTTTTTCAATACCGGACGGATCCCGAATATTTCTTCAAAGAATCCCGCCCGCTGCTCAAAAGAAACCGCTTCCAGGGTAATATCTCCGCTGTAATCGGTCGTTACCAGCAGCTTTCTGTCCCTGACTGCAAAGCGGCAGCCCTTTAATTTTCCTTCATGTCCCCGATCCATGGAATTGGCCAGCCGCAGCATGGCAGTCAGCTTGGCGATCAGGATCGTAACATTTCCGTAGCCCTTCAGATTTTCAGCCTCCGGATCTGCCTCCCGGTGTACCATATTATAGTCGAAATCCCGGATATTGTAACGAACGACATTCGCAATGATCTCCCGCTCCAGATGGGAGATCCCGATGATCTCTGTCGACATAATAATATTGTAGGCACACTCGTTGGCATTCCGGACACTGATAAATTTTCCGCAGGCATGAAGGATCACTGCGATCTGCAAAAGCAGCCGCTCCCGCTTTCCCATTCCGTGATACTGCTTCATTGTATCAAAGATCTGAAGCACAAATTCCTCCACCAGCTGCGAGTGGGCGCCGCGGCAGCGGTATCTCTTTGCCATGTTCCGTGACGCACTGATAATGTCATTATCAAAATTATGCTTGAGCCGGATAAGCTTTCTGTCTGATGCATGTTCCGCCGCGATACCGTCACAGAGCCGGATGCCGGGGATCCAGATCATCTCCGCTCCCGTCATTTCCATAAACTTTTTATAGATAACCGCCGACGGAAGAAGGAGCGCTGCGTAATCCGAATTGACTCCGAACCGTTCCTCGATCTCCTCTGTATTCATATTCAGGAGCTGTTCATACAGACTGTCAAATTTCTGTCTTGAAACCCGGGACAAGAGCTTTCCGTTGTCCTCATAACGGAACAGATAAAGAAGTGTTTCCCCTGTCCCGATCACATGCCGGACAC
>USQV01000147.1 GCA_900556965.1 uncultured Clostridium sp. | reverse complement strand
AGGATGAGGCCATTACCAGAGAGGAGATCGGGCTTCATACAGAATTTGACGGAAGCCTTGAAAAGCTTTTGGAGGAGCAGGAGCCCGGGCAATGGATCCGGTATATCCGCTCCGTTTCCTCTCATCAGATCGACACGATGCTGGTTTATGATGAGGAAAAGCTTTCCGAACGGATAAGAGCCTTAAAATGTATGGATAAAACGAATATGCGTGAGCCGGAAAATGCAGCGATCTCCGAGTATGATGCGGAAAATAAGTGTTACACCATACTTCCGGCCGAGCAGGGGACAGAGCTTATCGGGGAAAATGTTAAGCAGGCGGTAAAGAATGCGGTTGAAGGTCTTGCAGAAAATATCGATCTCGATGCGGAGGGCTGCTATACAAAGCCTTCTGTGGAGGAATCCGATGAGAGCCTTCTGGCGGCACTTTCCGAGATGAACCGTTATGTGAGCGCTTCCGTTACATATACCTTTGGAGATGAAAATGAGATCCTTGACGGCAGTGTGATCCATACTTGGCTTGGCATGGAAGGCAGCCGTCCGGTGCTTGATGAGAGTCTTGCCGCTTCTTATGTAAAAGAGCTGGCAGGAAAGAGAGATACAGCTTATCGGGAGAAGACCCTTAAGACATCCTACGGCCCGGCCGTGACGATCACAAAAGGAAACTATGGCTGGAGGATTAATCAGAAAAAGGAAACAGAGGAGCTTCTCGCCATCGTAAGGGCGGGAGAGCAGAAGATAAGAGAGCCGGAATATCTGCAGAAGGCTGCGAGCCACGGAGCAAATGATTACGGTGATACTTATGTGGAGATCAATCTGACGGCCCAGCATATCTACTTTTATAAGGATGGAAAGCTTCTTGTGGAGTCAGATTTTGTGTCAGGAAATGAGGCACGGGGCTGGGCAACACCGGGCGGTGCGTATCCGTTAACCTACAAGCAGAGGAATGCAGTTCTGCGGGGCGTGGGGTATGCGACACCGGTATCCTACTGGATGCCCTTTAACGGGGGGATCGGTCTCCATGATGCATCCTGGAGAGGAAGCTTCGGAGGAAGCATCTATAAGACCGGTGGTTCTCACGGCTGCATCAACCTGCCGCCAAAGACGGCAAAAACGATCTTTGAGAATATCAAAGCCGGAGATCCGGTTCTTTGTTATCACTTAAGCGGAACGGAATCCAAAAAGAGCAGCCGGGCAGAGTCAACAAAGCAGGAGCCGACGACGGCAGCCCCGGAAACAACGGCTCCGGAAACAACCGCTCCCACAGAAACACCGCAAACCACCGCACCGGCGGAAACCGTTCCGGAAACAAAGCCGGATAAGCCTGCTTCCGGAGCAGTCGGGCCCGGAGCAGAAAATGTACCGACAGAAACAAGTCCGCAGGAAACACCGGCCTCTCCGATCGAGACAAGACCGGTCGGCCCGGGCGCATCGGCTCCCTCCGGTGGTGATAAAGAAGGAATCGGCCCGGGCTTTGATACACCGGCGCCGGACGGGACAGAGGCCCCCGTCGGGCCGGGCTATGAGCCGTAGAAAAATACCTTGCGGCTAACATCCGAACAGCCTTGCCGCGTCCATCAGGGCCTGCATATTGCAGGCCGGAGTATTGACCGGCATCTGACAGCCGGAGGTAAGAATATAGCCGTGGGCCGCGCCGCGCCCCTTTTCGATGCATTCCTTTGCCGAGTGCAGGACATCCTGAGGCGTACCGTAGCGCATGACCTCTACAGGAGGAACATTTCCCTGTATACACATGTGAGGGCCGAGGACAGCCTTTGCTTCCGCGAGGTCTTCCACGTTATCCAGACCGAAGGTACCGATGCCTGTAGTATTTAAAAGATCCCAGAGCCCTCGGCTCGTGCCGCAGATATGCAGGCCGCAGCCACGGCCCTGGGATTTTATATAATCGACATTTTTCTGAAAGTAAGGAAGGGAAAACTCCCTGTACTGTTCGACGCTGATCAAGGCAGTAGAGCTCACGGGATCCGCAAAACCGATGCCGACCTCCAGATCAATGAGCCGTTTGATATAGCGGTTGTTGTTTTCAACGATGATCTCCATCAGCTGTTTGATCTTTTCCGGTTTTTTGATCATGCCCATGAGAAGGTATTCGGTTCCGAGCACCATTGCAGCGATCGTGAAGGGGCCTGTGACAGTTCCACTTACCGGAACCTGACTGCCAAGCTTTTTCTTTACCATTTTAAGGCCGTCAAGAATAATAGGAAGCCGTCCGTCCTTTTCCACATCCACCAGACGGGCTTCATCTATGGTCTTTAAGGTCAGGGCAGGTTTTTTAAGCTGGGCAATATTGTCCGGTGAATATTTGATTTCTGATCCCATTGCCTCTGCCATACCCCGGAGGGTGGTAGAGAGACCGACGCCGTCTGAATGGAAATTTGCAAACAGCCATTCCTCCAGCTGACACATTTTTTCGGAGGAGTGGTAATACTCATCAATGGGTATCCCCAGCATGGGAGCCATAGTCTCTCCTGTGTCAAGGCAGCAGGGGATACGATCGATCTCTTTTCCGGCATCGAAAAGACGGCTCCGCTCTATGGGGGTCAGCTCATCCTTCGGTATTTCAAGTCCGTGAAGGTATTGTTCTATCATGACAGGATTCCTTTCAGCTCTTTCATTTTTCTCACAGCGGAGGCTGCATCAACAGTGTAGGCATCAGCACCGATCTCGTCGGCAAATTTCTGAGAAACGGGGCCGCCTCCGATCATTACTTTATACTTATCCCTGATATTTCTTTCTTTTAAATGGTCGATGACGGTCTTCATGCCGGGCATAGTGGTGGTCATCAGGGTGGAGAGACAGATAAAATCACAATGCTCTTTTTCTGCCGTGTCGATAAAACGGTCTAAAGGAACGTCCCGGCCCAGATCAATGACCTCAAAGCCGGCCGATTCCGACATGATCTTTACCAGATTTTTCCCGATATCGTGGGTATCCCCTTCTACAACACCGATGACGAGGCGGATCCGTTCTTTGTTTTCTTCTTTTTTGATGTGGGGCCGTAAAATATCAAGACCAGCGTTTAACGCGAAGGAGGCGGTAAGTACCTCAGGGAGGAAATATTCCCCTTCTTCATAAAGGGTGCCGACCCGATCCATGCCCGGAATCAGACCGCAGTTAATGGTCTCGGCGGCATCGATGCCCTGACGGAGCGACTGCTCACATAATTCTTCTACGGCTTCGTCTTCCATTTTAACCACATTGTCACTGATCTGTTGGAAAAGATCTTCTTTATTCATGTTTATTCTCCTTTGCTTTTATCGGAAATGCCATACATTGTGCAAATATCTGTTCATATCCCTTTGTGGTCACAAGATCGATGTGGTCGATCTGTTTTGCGAGATGTTCCATTTTTCTTCGTTCTTTTTCAGATAAAAGAGCCATAACGGCGCCGGTCTTTGAGGTATTTCCCGCATACAGGATACGGTCGGAGAGACACTCCGGAAGCAGGCCGATACCGGTCAGGGAGGAGACCGGAAGATGGCTGCCGAATTGTCCGGCAACAATGACAAGATCGAGCTCCTCCATGGATATCCCCGCTTCCCTAAGCAGAACGGTGAAGCCGGAAAGTATCGCTCCCTTTGCCAGCTGTACCTGACGGATATCCTCCTGCGTGACGGAAATTTCCGGCGTGCCGCAAAGAACCGCTTTCCTTCGTGAGCCGTCCGGGATCAAAAGCCTTGGCTCCGGTTGGAGCTCACACGATACAAAAGCACCTGTCTTTTTTATATATCCGCCTTTTATAAGCTCACGCACGGAGGCTAAGATCCCACTTCCGCAAAGACCGGAGG
>USQV01000146.1 GCA_900556965.1 uncultured Clostridium sp. | reverse complement strand
GAGGACTGCCGCTGGGATAGGAAGAACCTTGCGGCCATCCTGAACCTTTCGGTCATGACCAGCGTCCAGCAGTCCATCATGAACTTCGGCATCCTGATGGTGCAGGGCCTCGTGAACAGCTTCGGCACGGTCATCATGGCGGCCTTCGCAGCGGCGGTGAAGATCGACTCCTTCGCCTATATGCCGGTGCAGGATTTCGGCAATGCCTTCTCCACCTTCATCGCGCAAAACTATGGTGCAAAGGAAAGTAAACGGATCCGCTCCGGTCTGAAAAATGCCGTATATATCTCCATGAGCTTCTGCATCGTGATATCCACAATTGTGTGTGCATTTGCCAGACCTCTCATGACGATATTTGTAGATCCCAAAGAAGCCGAGATCATCAAAGAAGGCGTCCGCTATCTGCGTATTGAAGGCGTGTTCTATTGCGGGATCGGCTGCCTGTTCCTGCTCTACGGTCTCTATCGGGCACTGGCAAAGCCGGGCATGAGCGTCGTTCTCACCATCTTTTCCTTAGGAACCCGTGTTATACTGGCCTATGCTCTGTCTGCCATTCCTGCCATCGGTGTGGTCGGCATCTGGTGGTCTGTCCCGATCGGCTGGGCGCTGGCCGATCTGGTCGGCCTCCTGTTCTACAAAATTAAAAAAGAGGAGCTGCTCTCTTTTACAGAGTAGGCTCCTCCTCAATAAAAAAGAACCGTTCTTAACTGCATTCAATCCAAACATTCCGGAGGCTTATACTAATGAAAACTAAAGAAAATATATCCCCGCTGGAGCAGAAGCTGTACCACTCTTTTCTCCTGCTTTCAGCAGCCATCGTTCTTATTTCTCTGGGATTTACCTTATATTTTGACATATCACGTCAGCGAAAGGATATGGACAGGCTGATAAGCGGTACTGCTTCCTATATTGCCTCCATTCCGACTGTTGAAATCATGCTTGAAAACGGATATCCCAACGCTCTTATCAGTGAGGATCTGGACTCCCTTTCTTCTAATATACCGGATATCAATGTCATCATGATCTGCGATAAAAACGGACGGCGCATTTATCATACGGATCGTCTGAAAACCGGGGATTCTTACATATCCGATGATGAAAACGATATCCTTTCCGGCACCGGGCCCTTTATCTCTACCGGGTACGGCTCCCACGGAATGCAGCGGCGTGCCTTTCACGATATTAAAAACCAGGATGGGGAGGTCATCGGCTTTGTCATGGTTTCCCTTTTTACCGCCACGCTATCGGCACATCACCGATATTTTCTTATTATCCATATCGGGATCTTTTTGATCATGATGGTCGTCAGCATCTTCCTGACCCATACGCTTCTGACTATGCTGCGCGATTCTCTTTTAGGCTATGATCCGGAAGAACTGGTCAATCTCTATACAAGACAGGATGAGGTAATGAACACGATCGATGAAGGCCTTGTGGCGACGGATCCGGAAGGAAGAGTTCTCTTTGCCAATGAAAAGGCCGCCTCCTATCTCGGAATATCCAATACCCCAATTACCCATCGTTTTATCTGGGAGCTGTTTCCCCAGACCTCTTTTCATCAGGTGATGGGAACCGGAAAAACAGTGACTCATGAAAGTGTTCGCATTTCAGAGCATCAGCTGGCGATCAAAGAGGTACCCATACATGAGCAGGGGAAAAAGACCAATCGCGGAGTTCTGATGGTGCTCTTTGACCGCACAGACCTTCTTCGCCTCTCTGATGAGCTGTCCGGCGCCCACAACATGCTGGACACATTACGAGCCTTCAATCATGAATTTTTAAATAAGCTGCATATTATTCTTGGCTATCTGCAGATCGGCGAGGTCGAGCAGGCTATGAATTTTATCACAAACAGCAGTCTTGTTTCCAGTCAGTCCGTCCGGGAAACAGCTAACAGCATCCGCGTGCCGAAAATCTGTGCCCTCGTGATCGGAAAGATGATGCATGCAGCCGAGCTGGGCATCCGTCTCCAGATCAGTGCCGACAGCGTCTGCCGGGATGCTGACCTGCTCCTTCCTGTTGACTGCTGTGTGACCATACTCGGAAATCTTCTGGAAAATGCGATCGAGGAGTTAAACAACGATCAGTCGGAGCCTTCCTCCGCCTCCGGGCTCCATCTTCCGGTCTCTGATCCGGATCGTTTTGAACAGGCTGCCCATCCGCGTGAGATCGTCGTTGGGATCTACTGCCGCTCAGATGTCAATATCGTCACCTGTGAAGATACAGGCCGGGGGATCCGGCCGGATCTGATCGATCATATCTATGAAAAGGGAGTTTCTTCCAAAGGCGAAAACCGTGGAACCGGGCTCTACCTGATCCATCAGATCGTTGAAGAATACGGCGGAAATATAGAGATCGACACGGAGCAGGGAGAAGGAACCTGTTTTACCCTGACATTTGCACGAAAGGAGAATCAAAAAAATGTATAAAGTTATCATCATCGAGGATGATCCGATGGTTGCTTCCATAAATAAACAATATGTAGAGCTGACGCCCTCCTTTCAGGTCGAAGGGATTTTTAAGAGCGGCATCCCGGCGCTGCAGTACCTGAAAAATTCTGATGTTGACCTGATCATACTGGATTACTATACCCCGCTGATGAATGGCGATGAGTTTATCGATCAGCTCCACGCCGCCGGAAAGATACCATCGATCATCATGGTAACCTCAGCGAATGATGCAGAAACTGTCCACAAGCTGATCTCCCGCGGTGTGATCGACTATCTGGTCAAACCCTTTGAGTATGAACGCTTTAAAGCGGCTTTGAAACGCTTTGCCATTCGACAGGGTGAGCTGGAAGCCTCTGTTTCTGATCTTAGACAGAACCAGATCGATCGCTTTTTCTCCGGCACGGATACGTCTGCAAAAGAAGCTCCGCTGACAAAAGGGTTAAACCGCCAGACTTTATCCATGATCCGCACATTTCTTATCGAAAATCCTGACTCTGTATGGTCCAGCGAACAAATATCGGAACAGATCCATCTTTCTCGGATCACCGCCCGGCGGTATCTGAATTATCTGGTGGAGATCGGCGAACTTGTCAGCACCATCGATTATCAGACCGGAGGGCGTCCTTCTATCAAATATCGCTACGTTAAAAATCAAGTCGAACGTCCGTGAGACTTGGTGCGTGCTTCTGGCCGCTTACAATACTTACAAAAGCATATTTAAATTTACAAAAATTGACTTCCCTTTTTTATTCTTATAAACTGTTTCTAAAAGAAATAAACAATTTCTTAAGGAAGTAGGTAGAATTCTTAAGAGAGAATGGAGGGAAGTTCTATGTTAGAACATATTATCAGCTACTTCGGAACATACAAACCCGCAGCGGATGGTGCCATCGCAACATTTCAGTTTGAGTATCTGACGACGCTTGGTTTCGCAGCCATCGTTATCTTCCTCGGACGGGCAATCGTCGCTCACAGCGCTGCTCTCAGAAAATATGCAATACCGGCCCCTGTTATATCCGGTATCATCTTTTCCATCGTCGTATCTGCCATTAAGGGAGCCGGTATCATTGGTTTATCCTTTGATGCGAAGATCGTAAAAGACTTATGCCAGAACTTATTCTTCCTGTGCGTAGGCTTCGGCTTCAGCTACAAGATGTTAAAGCATGCCGGCGGAAAGCTTTGTTTTGCGATCGCAGCTGCAGCCTGTCTCCTGATCACCTTGCAGGATGTCGTTGGTTATCTGGTCGGCAATGCCATTGGTCTTCATCCGCTTCTGGCTCTGCAGTGTTCTTCATCAGCAATGTCCGGTGGTGTCGGTACTGCTTCTGCTTTTGGCCCTATCTTTGAAAAGATGGGTGCTCAGGATGCC
>USQV01000145.1 GCA_900556965.1 uncultured Clostridium sp. | reverse complement strand
TATAAAGGAGTCCTTTGTTCCAGATCTCCTTTAATGCACACCACTCAGATTCGATATAATCATCATGATAGGTAACATAGGGATTATCCATATCCGCCCAGAAGCCGACTGTGCTGGAGAAATCCTCCCACATTCCCTTATATTTCCATACGCTTTCCTTACAGTGCTCGATAAACGGCTCTAGACCGTACTGCTCGATCTGCTCCTTTCCGTCAAGGCCGAGCATCTTTTCAACCTCAAGCTCTACCGGAAGTCCGTGTGTATCCCATCCGGCCTTTCTCGGTACCATATATCCCTTCATAGTGCGGTAACGCGGGATCATATCCTTGATAACGCGGGTAAGCACATGGCCGATATGGGGTTTTCCGTTTGCAGTCGGCGGGCCGTCATAGAATACATAGGGCTCCCCTTTTCTTCTGCTCTCAATACTCTTTTCAAATATCTTCTGATCCTTCCAGAATTTCTCTACTTCCTTTTCTCTGCCGACAAAATTCAGGTCGGTTGAAACCTTCTGGTACATGACACATTTCCTCCAATCTTGTTTGCTCCGCTGCTTTCTCCTCACAGCGTTTTTCGTTACAATAAGAACAAAAAGATCCTGTTCTTGCGAACAGGATCAAATTAATTCATGATACCACCTATTACTGCATACTGACATATGAGTTCCGTATAACGGCGGAAAACCGGAGCAGCTTACTGTTATTCAGCTGTCAGTTTGGGAGTGATGTTCCGTCTGCTTCCGGCACCGGGCTTCCATCGTCCCCGGCTCGCTTTCGCCCTCCCACAGATTTACTGTCTCCTTCTTTACCTTTACTTATATCTATAAACGATATCATTATAAAGATATCTCCTTTAAAAGTCAAGGGTTTGATGGATCACTTTATTCATCACTTTATTCTTTCGCAGATAAGCCTTCCCATTTCCTCTGTTCCGACCTGCTTCATGTTTTCCGCCATAATGTCTGCAGTTCTGTAGCCTTCTTTCAGGACCTGCCTTACCGCAGCCTCGATGGCAACCGCTTCTTTGTCAAGATCAAAGGAATACCGGAGCATCATTGCCGCCGAGAGGATCGTTGCGATGGGGTTTGCGATTCCTTTTCCGGCAATATCCGGTGCTGAGCCATGACTCGGCTCATAGAGACCGAATTTTCCCTCGTTCAGGCTTGCCGATGAAAGCATTCCGATGGAGCCGGTGATCATGCTCGCCTCGTCCGATAAGATATCACCGAACATGTTTTCTGTCAGGATCACATCAAACTGTCCCGGATTCATGACAAGCTGCATCGCACAGTTGTCCACCAGCATATTTTCCACGGTTACTTCCGGATAATCCTTTGCGGTTTCTGCCACTACCTTTCTCCAGAGTCTGGAGGAATCCAGAACATTTGCCTTATCCACACTGGTAACTTTTTTTCTTCGCTTCATCGCGATCTCAAAGGCCTTTACTGCAACGCGCCGGATCTCCGTTTCATTATATACAAGTGTATCCACCGCCTGCAGCACTCCGTCGACTTCTTCTGTATGACGTTCTCCGAAATAAAGACCGCCGGTCAGCTCTCTTACGATTACCATGTCAAAGCCATCCCCGATAATCTCTTTTTTGAGGGGGCATGCCTCTGCCAGCCCCTCATAAAGATAAGCCGGACGAATATTGGCAAAGAGCTTTAACCCCTTGCGGATTGCAAGAAGTCCCGCCTCCGGTCTCAGATTGGGCGCCACATCATACCAGCGGGAGTTTCCCACATTTCCTCCGACTGCCCCCAACAGCACAGCGTCACAGCCCTTTGCTGTTTCCAGCGCCTCGTCTGTCAGGGGTACCCCATAGGTATCAATGGAGATCCCGCCCATCAAAACTTCCTTATAAGTAAATCTATGTCCATATACGGCCCCGACACGATCAAGGACTTTTTTTGCCTCTGCGACGATCTCCGGGCCGATGCCATCACCTGAAATAGATGCTATCGTATATTCCATGCTGCTTTACCTCCGATATTTCTGTCTTTTCCGCGCACTTGAAGCGGGGGAATGCTTATCTGCGTTCATCTTATCTTATCTGACTGCTGATTTCAATCATAACCGGCAGAATGGAGCATATCGGTTTTCTATCTTTAATATAATCTATTGTTATATTAAAGAGGTTCGCAGCTGACTATCTATTCATGATACATGTCGGGCCGGCGGTCGCGGAACAATCCCCATGAAAGGCGGTCAAAGGCCAGTGCATCCAGATCAAATTCCGCTATGATCACGCCCTCCGATTCTCTGTCCATCGTTTCAACCAGCTCTCCGGTGCCGTCCGTAATAAAAGAGGAGCCATAAAACTTTAATGCGGAAGACTGATTTCCGTTTTCTGCTGAGGGCCGGACTTCCTCTAAGCCCACCCGGTTTGCCGCCACAACAGGCATCAGATTGCAGGCAGAATGTCCCTGCATACAGCGTCTCCAGTGGGGCATGCTGTCGACCTCAAGGATCGGCTCACTGCCGATGGCGGTGGGGTAGAACAAAATTTCTGCTCCCTTGACTGCCATAAACCGGGCTGTTTCCGGAAACCACTGATCCCAGCAGATCCCCACTCCGATCACTCCGTAGCTTGTTTCAAACACGCAAAAGCCGGTATCCCCCGGTACAAAGTAAAATTTTTCCTGATAATAATGATCGTCCGGGATATGAGTCTTTCTGTAGATCCCAAGATTTGTTCCGTCTGCATCAAGAACAGCGACCGTATTGAACAGACGATTCTTATCTCGCTCATAAAAGCTTATGGGAAGCACAACGGAAAGCTCCTTCGCAATTTTGGAAAAATGCCGGACGGCTTCATTTTCCTCTACCGGCTTTGCAAAGCTATAGTACTCGTATCGGCGCTCCTGGCAAAAATACTGCCGCTCAAACAGCTCCGGGAGCAAAATGATCTGTGCCCCTTTGGCGGCTGCCTTTCTGACAAGCTCCTCCGCATGGGCGATATTCTTTTCCACCTGATCTGTGCAGCGCATCTGTACGGCTGCAACCTTCACTTTTCGCATAACTGCTTCCTCCAAACTATCCTGATCCATCCGGGCCGTGCCCATACCTGTCCGGGCTGTGCCCTTACCTATTCTGTCGGCGCAATGATTCTGTTTTACTTCGGGATCTGCTGCGTGATGCAGTGGATATTTCCTCCGCCTAAAAGGATATCCCTTGCATCGATCGGAACGATCTTCCTCTCCGGAAACAAAGTCTTCAGGATATCTACCGCGGTCTTGTCATTTTCGTCTCCAAACTGCGGGACGATCACACTGCGGTTTGCAATATAGAAATTGACATAGCTGGCGGCCAGTCTTTCTCCGACCTCACGCTCGTCCTCTCCGGGCTCAAATTCATATCCCAAAAGATCTTCTTCCTTTATACATACCGGAACCCTCGGGATCGGCAGCTTGTGAACCTTAATTTTTCTTCCCCGCGCATCTGTTTCACTTTCAAGGATACCCAGGCACTCCATGGACAGGTCATATTGCGGATCCTCTTTCTCGTCCGTCCAGGCTAACACTACCTCACCGGGTCTTACAAAGGCGCAGACATTATCCACATGCTCATTGGTTTCGTCGTTAAATATCCCCCGGGGAAGCCAGATCACCTTCTCTGCTCCCAGATATGACTTTAATTTCTCGTCGATTTCCTGCTTTGAGAGCAGTGGATTTCTTCCTCCGCTTAAAAGACAGGCTTCTGTGACCAGCACAGTACCTTCCCCGTCGGAATGGATCGAGCCGCCCTCAAGCACAAAGGGGTGGGCTTCATAGCAGGGATATCCTTTTACGGCGCAGAAGCTTTCCGCTACCTTATCATCCTTCTCCCAATGGGGATAAAGGCCGTCCACAAGACCG
>USQV01000144.1 GCA_900556965.1 uncultured Clostridium sp. | reverse complement strand
GCAGTTATTCGGTGTAGAGCCGCGTAGCGAAGCGGATTGCGAATATCCGCTTGACACAATTAGCAAAAATAAGTCAAGCAGCCGGGATATTCCTTAAACGGCTGTTTTTCTCTTTTGAGATACCTTACATAGGATCGTGAGCAGGATGAGATCGGCAAAAGCAGCGGCCCAGATCTTTATAAGCGGGAGAGTATCCGCCATTGGGAAGGTGCCGGTGCAGAGAGTAAAAACGGAGGTAAGGATAAGGATCCATGGGAGCCTTTTATACAGGGCAGGTGCTTCGCCGGCGCCTGTGATATTCCGACAGAATTCCGTATCCATAAATCTCCAGACCATATATCCGATGACGATACACCAGATGATGATGTCGAAATAATTATGGCTTTTGTATACATAGAGGATAGACGGCATCAGCTTTCCGAAGATGATCATGCAGATCAACATACAGAAGATCATCGGTCCCTGGGACATCAGGCTTTTCTTTACCTTCTTTGTCTGTCTTTGTGCGCCCTGACTGAATAGATTCGTCAGGGTGTGAACATGATTGTAAAGGTAAGCGATAAAGAGCAGCTGAACGACAAAGACCATGATCAGGCCAATCTCCATCTGTTTTCCGGCAAAAATGCGGATGCCGCCGAGCGGATCCAGAAGGACCAGAAACAGAAAAAACTGATCCAGCCAGTATTGTGTTTTTTCATTCATAGTTGATTCCTCTTTCTGTGCGTGATTCGCGCTGTAATTCGTTAAGTGTGTTCGACTTGAAAAACAGGCTAACTATTATTTTATCATATTACGGAGGGAAGAACAAGTCATTCCGGGAGGATAATCCTCACGATATGCGAATATCGGGAGAATTGTGAGAGTGCGCAGCACGAACGATTCGCCGACATCAAAATTGGAGGCCTTTGACTCCGATATCATAATAAACGAATATACGGATGCTTGTAAACAATGAAAAAATGTGATAGAATTGGGGACATTCACCGAGACTCCCGTTTTTGCGGGCATATAAGAAAGCTGGAATAACAATGGGAAAATATAAATGTTGTATTTTTGATCTGGATGGAACACTTGTAGACTCGATCCATGCACTGACATACTGCACGAATCTTGCACTGGCCCGGTTTGGTCTGGGGCCGCTTTCAGAGGAACAGATGAAAAACATCGTCGGAGACGGCTATCGGATCCAGATGAAGCGTTCCCTGATCGCCAGCGGCGATACAGAGCTTGTCCACTATGATGCGATCCTGCCGGTCTATCTGGAGATCTTTGCGAAAAACTGTCTGTATGAGATGCGTGCATACGATGGGATCATGGAGCTTTTAAATACTCTTAAGGAGAAGGGGATAAAAATTGCCGTTGTCTCCAATAAGCCTCATGCACAGGCGGTTGATACAGTGGAAGCTGTCTTTGGAAAGGGATACTTTGATGCGATCATCGGAGAGGGCGAGGGGATCCCGAAAAAGCCGGATCCGAAGGGAGCGCTTACCGCAGCAAAAAGGCTTGGCGCGAAACCGGAGGAATGTATGTACTTTGGTGATACAAATACCGATATGCTTACAGGAAGAAATGCAGGCATGACGGTCGTGGGCGTACTGTGGGGCTTTCGGACTGAGGGGGAATTAAGGGAATATGCACCGGATCATCTGATCCGCAGACCTCAGGAGATCCTCGACGCACTGTAAAGAAAAAAGAAAGTAGAGGTATTTTTTTGAACCGATCAGACAGAAAAAGAAGCCGGATCCGAGGTCTCACCCTCACTGCGTTTGCCTTGCTCCTCCTTTCCTTTGTTTTTGGCTGCGCGAAAACGCCGGAGGCAGAAAGCGGGATGAAGCAGACTGTGGGGATGGAAGGCGGCAGCAATGAAAAACATGAAGCAGAGGCCGCATCCGGAAGCGGAAGACTCAAGGTGGTGACAACGCTTTTTCCGTATTATGATTTTGTGCGTCAGGTTGCAGGGGACCGTGTGGAGCTTTCCATGGTGATCCCCGCAGGGATGGACAGCCATTCCTTTGAGCCGACGCCAAAGGATATCCGTATGATCCAGAATGCTGATATCCTGATTGCCAACGGCGGCACCATGGAGCTGTGGGTCGAGCGTGTCCTTGATTCCTTTAAACAGGAGGCCCCCTATACCGTCATGATGATGGATCATGTGGATACGGTGGAGGAGGAGATCGTCGAGGGAATGGAGCACTCGGATGAAGGTCATCACCACAAGCATGTCTTTGAGGAAGATGACTACGACGACCATGACGATCACGATGAGGACGACGATCATGACGACGTACATGACCGATATGACGATCACGATGAGGATGACGACCACGACCACGATGACGTACACGACCGATATGACGACCACGACGAGGATGACGATCATGACGACGATCATCATTATGAGATCGAGTACGATGAGCATATCTGGACATCTCCGATCAATGCCATAAAAATGGTGCGGACCATCGAGACAGTATTAAAGGAAGCAGATCCCCAAAATGCAAATTTTTATGAGAGCTCGGCAGACGAGTATGTCGGCAAGCTGGAGCAGCTCGATCAGGAATTTCGTACAGTGCGCGCCGAGGCGATCCACGATATCATCATCATGGGAGATAAATTTCCCCTCAGGTATTTTGCGGATGAATACGATTTAAGATACCGCGCGGCATTTTCCGGCTGCTCCTCCGATACGGAGCCGAGTGCAAAGACGATAGCCTATCTGATCGACAAAATCCGGGAGGAAAAGCTTCCTGCCGTTTACTATCTGGAATTATCCAGCCATCGGGTGGCGGAGATCATATCAGAGGAAACGGGGGCAAAACCTCTGTTATTTCACTCCTGTCATAATGTGACACGTCGGGAGTTTGAAAACGGAGTGACCTATCTGGAACTGATGGAACAAAATGTTATAAATCTGCGAGAGGGACTGTGCAAATGAATCAGCCATTATTGATATGCAGCCATGTTGACTTTGGATATGAAAACTATGATGTGGTGAAGGACGTGACCATGGAGATCGGCGAGGGAGATTATATCTGCATCGTGGGAGAAAACGGCTCCGGAAAGAGTACCCTTATGAAGGGGCTTTTAGGGCTTTTAAAGCCTACTGGAGGAGAGTTGATCCTGTCAGAGGAGTTAAAGCGCTCCGGGATCGGTTATCTTCCGCAGCAGACTCCGGCCCAGAAGGACTTTCCGGCAACGGTTTCAGAGGTGGTGATCTCCGGCTGCCTGGGAAAAAGGGGGAACCGCCCCTTTTATTCCGGCAGCGAGAGGAAGCTGGCAGAGATGAATATGGAAAGGCTTGGGATCACCGAGCTGAAAAAAAGCTGTTACCGTGATCTTTCGGGCGGACAGAAGCAGAGAGTGCTGATCGCCAGAGCATTATGTGCGACAGACCGGCTCCTGATCTTAGATGAGCCGATCACCGGACTTGACCCGGCTACGATCCAAGAATTTTATCATGTGATCCGCCACTTAAACCGCGATGAAAAGGTTGCGGTGCTGATGGTTTCCCATGACATCCAGAATATCGTAACTCAGGCAAATAAGATCCTGCAGCTGAAGCAGACCGTGCAGTTTTACGGGTCTGTGGAGGACTATAAGAAATCAAAGTATGGAATCGAATTTCTCGGAGGTGCCCAATAAATGGATATTATTAAAGAAATGCTTTCTTACCCCTTTATCGTGCGTGCCCTTACCGGAGGTCTTTTGATCTCCCTTTGTGCATCCCTTCTGGGGGTAAGTCTGGTATTAAAGAGATACTCCATGATCGGGGACGGCCTGTCCCATGTATCCTTTGGAGCGCTTTCTGTTGCAGTCGCCTTCGGATGGGCGCCCCTTCTGGTATCGATCCCGGTAGTTGTAGTGGCAG
>USQV01000143.1 GCA_900556965.1 uncultured Clostridium sp. | reverse complement strand
ACGCCGATGATGACCGGGATCATCAGCAAGAGTCTTTTAATAATATAGCGATACATACATCACCCTCCTGTCAGATAAGTATTGGGCCGGACCATGTTTCGTATCCTGATGTCGAATATTCTTAAATGAAAAGCGGCCCATACTGGAACCGCTTTTCATAAGGATCACCTTTCATAAGGATCGCTTTTTTAGTCAGAACTTATTCTGCCGGCACAAAGATATTGGAATAGTCATGGTGGCTGGTCGGATAAATATCCAGTCCGCCTGTTCCTTTTTTAACACCGACAAATCCTTCCTGATAATACAGCGGGATATAGGGAACACTCTCATGAACATCTTCCTGGATCTCCTTGTAGTAACCCTGTCTTGTGGCGTCGTCCTGCTCACAAACGGCCTTGTCTAACAGCTCCATGATCTTATCGCTGTTAAGATGGGCCTTGTTAACTGCAGAACCCGGCTGTAAAATACGTCTCATATCGTCGCCGAATACGTTGAAGCCACAGCCGTAAATACAGGACTGATGTTCACCGTTTGTTGTTGTTGTACTGATGCCTGCGGAATCCAGCTCAACGATATTCACGTCAATTCCGATCTCCTTTAACTGGCTCTGCATCATCTCGGCAACTGTCTTACGCTCTGCACCACTGATAGAGATATCGAGCTTTGCTCCACCGTTCGGATATGCCTTTGCGAGATATTCCTTTGCCTTTTCAACGTCTCTTGTGTATCCGCCGCAATCATAAAAACCGTATTCGTTCCAGCCCCAGAAGGAGGAGGCTTTCTTTCCGCGTCCCTCAGCAGCAACTGCGATAATGGAATCTACATCGATACCGTAGGCAACTGCACGTCTAAAGTCTGCATTGTCGCCAGGTGCCTTCTGTGTATTAAATGCTAAATAGGAAAGGGATGTACCGGAATACTGGATCAGGTCGAGCTTCGGATCTTCTGTGATTCTTTCAAGCTCGATTGCTGCCGGATCCTGACAGATATCGATCTCGCCGTTCTGAAGCGCAATCAGTCTTGCAGAATCCTCCGGGATATAACGGAAGGTAAAGGTCTTCGCATTCGGTGCTCCGCGCCAGCAGTCTTCAAACGCAACCAGCTTTGTAAAGTTACCGAATTCATAGGAATCGATCTTCCACGGGCCTGTTCCGATGCCGGGGCCGTTTACCGGATCCTCTGTTACAGCCTTCTCATTGAGGATACTTGCTGTCGGCAGAGTCATCATATAGGGCCAGTCAAGGTTCGGATTAACGAGCGTCATCTTAACGGTCAGATCGTCAAGGGCTTCAACCTTCTCCACCTTTAAGAACAGTCCGTTACATGCTGTGGTTCCTTCCATCATATTAAAGGTAAATACTACGTCGGAGGCCTTTAAGGTTTCGCCGTTGTGGAATTTTACGCCATCTCTTAACTTGAAGACGAAGGACTTACCGTTATCATCTGTAGACCACTCCGTTGCAAGCTGCGGCTCCAGCTCACCTGTCTTATTATTGAAATGAACCGGGGTATCCAGTACCATACGCCACATATAGTTATGCTGGGTATTGCTGGCATCCATCTGGTTGATGGTTGTATGCTTCGACTGCATACCGATCACGATATCATCTTTTAATTTTACCCCTTCCGGAGGAGTTTCCGGGTTGACCGTTGTATCTACAGCAACAGCTTCAGAGCCATTCTCTGCTTTCTGTGTTTCTCCGCCGGCTGCTGCGGAAGTACCCTGATTACCGCCTCCGCCACCGCATCCAACAAGTGTGCCCGCCATCATTGCCGCTGTCATAACTACAGCCGCAGCTCGAATCATTTTTTTTCTCATACTTGCTCCTCCTTTTCTTTTCCAAAAGCTGTAATAACATACAGAAAACGCTCCTTTTTAAGAAGGGCAGACATTGCCCTCCGAACTTTACCCAGCTCGTTTAATTCTTAAAAAGAAGCGCTTTCTATGAATTGTATTATAATTTAGAATTCACCTTTTGTCTAATGGTACTTTGGAATATAATCCATTCCTATTGAGAATATTTTCAGACAATATCAAATTCTTTTACTGTTTTTTGAATCTATCAAAATACGCTATCATATATTGAGAAAATGCCTCCATTTCTTCCGTTGCTTTAAGATCTCTCTTTCGGATCAGATAAAGTGAACGCTTAAAATCTGTTATTTCCAGAGGTTTCAGACAGATGCCGTTCCCCATCTGTTCTTCTCCGACACGGCTATTCCACGAAAACTCCGGCCATATCGCTACGGCAAGTCCTTCCTCGACAACACGCTGCAGGGTAAACAGGTTGTCGCACTCGTAAGACAATTTGGGGATAAAGCCCATTTCCTTGAATCTTTGGTCTGTGACCTCCCGGATGCTTCCGCCGCTCCTAAGCATAACAAAATCTTCATTAGAAAGATCAGAAAGATAGATCATATCCTTTTCTGCCAGAGGGGAATCGGTTCTGCATGCTAAAAACAGATCCTCCTCCATGAGCTTTACCGAATTATTAAAGTATACCTCCGGCAGTGTGCTCCTGATACAAAAATCCCAGTTGAACGCCTCCCGGTCGTCAAGTATCCTAAAATATACCTTGGGATACTGCTCTCGAAATTCCCGGATCATTTCAGGGATCAGCAGGGCTGCAGAGAGTGCATTCAGCTGGATCTGCTGTTTGGTATGTCCGTTCTGCAGCTCCGCCGGGAGTTCCTCAAGCTCCATTAAAATAGGACGCAGCTTAGCCTGAAGCTTTCTCCCCTCGTAGGTAAGCTCGCAGTATTTTCCGTTCCTGCACATCAGTTCCACCTGAAGCTCCTTTTCCAGAGCTTTGATCGCCTTACTGATCGACGGCTGAGTTACATGCAGAGCCTTGGCAGCCATCGTAATATTTCCATAGAGAGCCGCCTGGGCAAAATATTTTAACTGATATAGCTCCATTCCCTCATCCCCTTTTATTTTTGTCTCAATTTTTGAAAATCTTAAAATTGAACCCAAAATATTTTCAAATTAGCCCATCTTTTTCTAATTTTACAATATCCAGCTTCATTTTTCAATAGTATTTATAATATTTGCGAATGTTAACTATTTGTTATAAGAATATATGACTTTCCCCTGACTTTCCCTTGAATCTCCACTAAAAATACGCTATACTGACATAAACTGGTTTCGTTTCGCCTGTATCCAGTCCTTATATAATGAAACCGATAAATGAAGGAGAAAAACAATGGAACTGACAACTGTAAAAGAGCTCTTTAAAGAGCGTGAGAAATATCTGGGCAAGGAAGTCCAGGTCGGCGGCTGGATCCGCAGCATCCGCGACTCCAAAGCCTTTGGTTTTATCGTATTGAACGACGGTACCTGCTTTGATACGCTTCAGATCGTATACCATGATACAATGGATAATTTCGCGGAGATCTCCAAATTAAACGTAGGCGCCGCAATTATCGTAAAGGGTACGCTTGTTGCTACTCCGGAGGCTAAGCAGCCCTTCGAGATCCAGGCCGATGAGGTGCTTGTGGAGGGTACCTCCGGCGCCGATTACCCGCTTCAGAAGAAGCGCCACAGCTTTGAATATCTGAGAACGATCTCCCACCTCCGTCCCAGAACAAACACATTCCAGGCTGTATTCCGTGTACGTTCCCTGATCGCTTATGCGATCCATCAGTATTTTCAGGAGCAGGGCTTTGTATATGTGCATACCCCGCTTATTACCGGAAGCGACTGTGAAGGCGCAGGGGAAATGTTCCAGGTAACGACTCTGGATCTGGCGGATGTTCCGAAAAACCCAGACGGATCCATCGATTACTCTCAGGATTTCTTCGGAAAACCGACAAACCTGACCGTAAGCGGACAGTTAAACGGTGAGACTTATGCGATGGCATTCAAGAATATCTACACCTTTGGACCGACCTTC
>USQV01000142.1 GCA_900556965.1 uncultured Clostridium sp. | reverse complement strand
ATAAATGATTACTCATCTATTTTGCAACAGCCCCTTATTTTTGACTTCGGACATCTCCATTTTTCAGATCACGAAAACTCCGAATAATGAACGTGATGTTTCTCCCGCCATTGCTGTTTCGCGGCTGCCCAGTGCTATCACTACTGCTACTGCAAGGGCAGCCACCCGCCTTGACGATCTTTTCTTCATAACCCGCCTCCTTAACTTTGCAAATATCCGATACTAATATTTTGCTACACAAAACAGAAAAAGCAACATCGATCCTAATAGAGATTCTTGACCTTAAACTCCTTCTCCAGCTCTCGTCTTTGATCTTTTTTGGCAATGTCCGCTCTTTTGTCATAAAGCTTTTTACCGCGGGCCAGTCCGATCTCCACCTTGACAAGGCTGCCTTTAAAATATACCTGCAGCGGAACCAGCGTATAGCCCTTCTCCTGTATCTTTCCCTTCAGCTTATTGATCTCAAATCTGTGCATCAAAAGCTTGCGCTCCCTTAGCGGATCCTTATTGAAGATATTCCCCTTTTCATACGGACTGATGTGCATGCCGTAGATCATCACTTCGTTGTTAACGATACGGACAAAGGCTTCTTTGATGCTGCATTTTCCCATGCGGAGAGATTTCACTTCCGTTCCGGCAAGCGCGATACCGCATTCAAATTTATCATCGATGAAAAAGTCAAAATACGCTTTTTTGTTATTTGCGATCAATTTAAAGCTTCCCTTTCCCATTTTTTACCTCCATAACCTAATTATTAATTCTCACCGGCAGAAAGTCGATCGTCTTCAAGTATCTGTCTACGGATACCACAAAGATCCGTATGGGCTGTCCAAGCTTGAATTTCTTTCCCGTGCATTCTCCGATAAGCTCATAACGTTCCTCGTTAAACACATAATAATCTCCGTCCAGCTCGCTCACCCGGACCATTCCTTCAACGGAATTGGGCAGCTCCACATAGAATCCGTAATTATTGATGCCGGATATGATGCCATCAAATTCTTCACCGATATGACGCTCCATATACTGCACCTTCTTAAGCTTTTCCGTTTCCCGCTCTGCTTCCTCTGCCAGACGTTCTCGCGACGATGTCCATACGGCCACTTCGCTGAGGATCTTTTCATAGTGGGAGATCCGTTTTTCATCCAGCCTGCCATGGATGTTTTCTTTAATTATTCGATGGATCTGCAGATCCGGATACCTTCGGATCGGAGAGGTAAAATGGGTATAATACGATGCCGCCAGACCGAAATGTCCTAAGCAGTCCGGCGTATATTTTGCCTGCTTCATGGAACGAAGGGCCAGTCTTGAGAGAAGCGCCTCCTCCGGAGATCCGGCCACCTTCTGCAGCAATTTCTGCATTTCCTTCGGGTGAAGCTCTCCATTCTGAAGATGGATGGAATAGCCGAAGTTGTTGATCAGAATACCGAATTTCTTGATCTTTTCCTCATCCGG
This sequence comes from uncultured Clostridium sp., assembly GCA_900556965.1. The sequence goes on along the minus strand of USQV01000142.1, from coordinate 2,445 downwards.
CTTTTCATGGGTCCGATAGAGGAACGGAACCTGCTGCCAGTAATAATCTTCCGCTACGGTCTCATTCGCAGCCAGCATAAAATCCTCGATCAGCATATTTGCAGCATTTCTTTCATAGGGCCGTATATCCTTCGGTCTTCCCTTATCATCTAGTATGATCTTACACTCCGGAAAATCGAAATCGACTGCCCCCCTTAACATCCGCCGCCCTCTTAAGGCCTTTGAGGCACGCCCCATCATACAGAGCATATCGCATTCTTCTTTATCTGCAAAAGCCTCAGGAGCTTCCAGCACCTTGGCAACATGGGTATAGGTCAGTCTTCGATCGATACAGACGATGGTTTCACAGATCTCGTGTCCCAATATCACACCGTTTTCATCGATATCCATAAGACAGCTCAGTGCAAGGCGGTCACAGCCTGCATTCAGGGAACAGATGCCGTTGGACAAACGATGCGGGAGCATTGGGATCACGCGGTCGACAAGATAAACGCTCGTTCCTCTTTTCAGTGCCTCCCGATCGAGAGCTCCGCCTTCTTTTACATAATGAGTCACATCCGCGATATGCACGCCGAGATGAAAGATCTCTTTCCCGTTCTTAAGCTCGGACGAAATACTCACTGCATCATCGAGATCCTTTGCATCCTCCCCGTCGATCGTGACCATGGGAAGATGGCGCAGATCCCTGCGTCCTTTGGCTATCTCCTCCTCGATCATCTTCTGGGTAAGCTCCTCCGGCACATTTGCAGCTTCCTCCATTACCTCCTCCGGATATGCTTCCGGCAGTCCGTATGCTCTTACCACCGATTCAATATCGACACCGGGGTCATTGATATGCCCTAATATCTCTATGATCTGTCCCTCCGGATTTTTTCTTTTCCCGCCGTAGCTCGTGAGTCTGGCTACTACCTTGTGTCCGGATACGGCGCCCATATCACTCCCCTGCGGAATAAAAACATCCATCGTGATCCGGGGATTATCGGGGATCACAAAGCCAAAGCTCTTATTCTTTTCATATGTGCCGACCACCGTTTCATTGGCATGCTCTAGGATCCTGACGACTACACCCTCTGCTCTCCGGCCGTCTCTGGCCTCCTCAACAACCACCTGTACCGTATCCTTGTCCATCGCATCCCCAGTATTATCCGGTGCGATAAATACATCCTGATCCCGGCCCTCTATCGTTACAAAGCCGAATCCTTTATAATGTGCCGTAAAGATCCCTGTCTGAGCAAATACCTCTGCGCGGGCATACTTTCCCTTTTTAGACACACTGATCTTCCCCTCCGCAAGAAGTGAATCCAGCACCGCCTTCAGTTCTTCCCTTTTTTCTCTGGGAATATCCAGAAGGATAGCCAGCTCCTTGATCTTCATCGGCACATATTCTTTTTCATTCATCAGTGAGAGGAGCATTTCTTTCCTCTCGTTAAAACATTTTTCTTCCATTTTTGTCATCCTAATCTTGCTTAACTCATTACATCTATATAGCAAAAACACTCTTGCAGAATATTTGCAAGAGTGTCCATCATCCTAAAATACCTTTAAGTTTAATACAAGTGCCAGAAGGAAGATCAGGATAGCCGCAAGCTTTGTAAATTTCTCAAGCTTTCCTTCCATTGAACGTCCTTTATTTTTTCCCCAGTAGCTCTCAGCCGCACCGCTGATCGCACCAAGTCCGGCAGATTTACCTTCCTGCATTAATACGATAACCGTCATTGCAATACACAAAATAACGAATACAATTGTCAGAATAATTCTAAGCATCACTTACACCTCCTGTTCACAAACAAAATTATAATACCATATCATCATCAAAAAAACAACCTCAATTTAATATATTTCAAGTTGGACTGGTAAATATTTACCGACAATATCGATTTGCCTTATTATATCAAAGGCTGTATAATAGAATGAGTGATGCTCTGATTCAAATATCAAAGCATCGATCGATATGATTACGGAGGAATAGGATATGACGATCACACAAGCAACTGTGCAGGATATACCTGCTGTACTGGCTCTGCTCAAAGCCAATCACGCCGATAATGTCGCCGATAAATCCAACGGGTTTGTCACTACAAATATAACTGAGGAGCAGATGGCTGCCCTGATTTTAAATGAAAACGGTGTGACGATTGCAAAGGATGGAGATAAAATCGTTGCCTTTGCCCTGGCGGCGTCCTGGAAATTCTGGTCCGTGTGGCCATTTTTCGTCAATATGATCAAAGAGCTTCCAAAATTCAGCTTTGAAGGTGAATCCCTCAACACAGAGAACACATACCAGTATGGGCCTGTCTGTGTAGACATTGCCTATCGCGGCAGCGGAGTATTTGAACAGGTATTTGCCGCCTCTCTTTTCAGCATGCAGGATCGCTATCCTTTGATGGCAACCTTTATCAATATGGTCAACCCGCGCTCCTATGCCGCTCACACACGCAAGGCCGG
>USQV01000141.1 GCA_900556965.1 uncultured Clostridium sp. | reverse complement strand
TCCTTCCTCGCCGGGTATGACCCGGATATACAGATTATTCACCAGTCCACCCGAAGGAATGAATAGCATCGGATGAATACTTTCCCGGAAAGATAGCGCATGGAAATCGTTGACGACACCGACGATCTCGTATTCTTTGATCACGCTGAAATCTGACCACCACGGCATACGGATGATGCTGCCGACTGGGTCTTGTAAGCCCATGGCACGAACCGCCGACTCGTTGAGCACGACACTAAGTTCGTTGCCTTCTGTCCACCACCGGCCCATTAACATCTTTAGGTCGAAGGTCTCACCGAACCGGTGATCGGTTCCATTTCCTCCGATATCGTCATGCTGATTTTCGCTTTAAGCCTCTGCTCTGTTTCGATTTTCTGCTCCCGACGTTTTAGCCGCCCTGACGTAAGGATACTGATGCTTAAAATGCTGATCCCGAGGAACAGAAGCAGTGCTGATATCAAAACCTCCAGAAGGACATATCCTTTTCTTCTCATTTTGCTTCCTCCGATAATTGTCGCCCATACCGATATAATACCCATCCGGACGGGTCTGAAGGTGTTATTTCCTCCTGCTCATGCTCTCGAAGCTCCATATACACACATTCCCTGTACCGATCGACCTCTGCTTGTGCATATAAGATCAGTACATCCTCCTCGCGCACCGACCAGATCTTTACCGGAAACGAAACTTCTTCCTTTATCCGTACTGCCTCTGCAATAAGCTCTGTATCTACAGGCTCCATTCCGTTGCTTATATATTCTCCCTCCGGTGTCTGCTCCTTTTTCATGACCTCTCCCGCCATAAGGCGGACAGCTCCGAGAGCCGTATCAAATGCCGCATTCTTTGCCGCTCTTTTTCTCAGACCTCGTCCATAAACCGCCGATGCACTCAAAACAGCGCCGGAAAAGAGTAGCAGAATGGAACTTATAAGCAGCGTTTCCAGCATGATAAAACCATTTTTCTTTTTAAAGGCTTTTCCCATGATCTCCTCCGTTATGCACTCTCCGGCCGTTTATTGGATATAATTATACATGTTCCAGACCGGAAGCATGATCCCTAAAAGAACGATTCCTGTTATTACACCCATGATAAGGATCATCGCCGGCTCCAGCAGACGAACCAAACGCGATATTGCCGCATCCGATTCAAATTCATAAGCCTCTGCAATATCAGAAAGCATCACATCCAGCTTTCCTGTTTCTTCTCCCACGAAGATCACTGCTGCCAGCTTTCTGTCCAGACCATCGACATCTCTGACCGCACTGCTTAACATTTCTCCGTTCTGTATACGCCGCAGCACCCTCTTAAATTGTTCCGCAAGATAATCATTTCCGATAATACGACCTGCAATTTCAAGACTCTCTGTCAACGTGATCCCGCTGGCATAGAGCATGCTCTGGCTCTGCGAAAAACGATAGGTATATATAATGCGAAGCTGTTTTCCGATGAGCGGAAGACGCAATATTATTCTGTCGCGAAAACAGCAGATGGCAGGCCTGTTTCCAATAAGCTTGCAAATTCCGATAAAAAGGATCAACGCTGCCGCAGCCATGCCGCCGTGAAACCGCAGGAAATTACTGATCCGTAAAAGCCCCTTGGTAAGCGCGGGCAGCTCATTTCCTTCAAACAACGGTTCCACCGTCGGCATTACGATCAAAAATACAATAAGAATGAGCATTATCGCAGAAAATACAAGCAGCCTCGGATATACCATCGCTTCCCGGATCCGGCAATTGATCCTGTATTCCTTCCGGCTGTGAAAAGAAAGCTTTTTCATTGCCTCTGAAAGCCTTCCTCCGAGCTCACCGGCACGACACATCTGTACCGCCGTATCCGGAAATATTCCCATTTTCTCCATAGCATCACTGACGGACATCCCCTGATGGATCTGCCGGTAAAGCTCCTTATATGCCTGTTTGATCCTTCCGTTTCCATCGCCATCCTGTAAAATATCAAGGGCATCCGGTAGAGGGATCCCTGCGTGGGTCATTACCGCTATCTGACCGAAAAATTCGGATATCTCCAGCTCATTCAGCTTCCTTTTGCTTCTCCCTCTCATACCCGACAAAACCATTTCCTCCTTATCTAAGCAATTCCATGTACCATGCGATCACCTTGTCCCCAAAGAACACTGCAAAAAGCAGCCCGGCACATAATGCCGGACAAAATGCGATATGGCTGCCTTCTCCCCATCTTATCTTTTTCGTTATAAGAAGACAGCAGGCCTCAACGCCTCCCAGTACAAAGCCGGAAAATACTCCGAATAATAGAAGTTTCCAGCCCATATAAAATCCCATAGCAGCAATAAGAAAAATATCTCCATCTCCAAATGCCTCCGGGATCCGTAAGCAGATGAGATACATCGGAACCGCAATACAGAGGATTCCGATCCCTCTCTCCAAAAATGACGGTCCGCCCGGAAGGAACATCGTCACAAAGGCCAGTATCACCGGGAGTATGGTCAGTCTGTCCGGGATCTCCATGGTTTTATGATCGATCCATGCGATCCGCACCAGTACGGCTGCCGTGATCAGATCCGGTATCCTGCTTCTTATTCCCATTTTCTTTCTCCTTACATGCCAACGGCGCAGCAAAAAATGCTGCGCCGCAGTCTCAGAATCACGCGCCAAGCTTCACAAACCTTCGACTTGATTATTTCATTTCTTTAAATGAACCATTTTCTGTATCAAATACCCATGTACCGGTATCTTTTCCACTATAGACTACGGAAGTACATGCCGGGCCGGATTCTCTGTCCTCTACATATATGTAGTAGCCCTCTCCGAGATCCTTTTTCGCTGTTTTCCTGCTTCCTTCTTCGATATTTTTGATCCCGGTCATCTCCTTCACCTCTTTCAGGAGCTCATCCATATCCATATCCTTTGCCGATGTTTCTCCGGCAGTATTTCCCGCCTGCATTTCTTCTATGTAGGTTGCCGCAGATATATAGATTGTTCTGCACTCGGCAAGATGCGTTGTTGCCTTCGCTTTCTTTAAATAATCGGAAAACACAGGTACAGATGCAGCCGCCAATATAGCCATAATGGCGATCACGACCATAAGCTCTACCAAAGTAAAACCTTTTCTCCTTCGTTTCATACAATAAGTCCCCCTCTGATCCCTTGACTCCTGTAACATATTATTGTAATTGCCATGCTTTGTCAACGTTATCCAATTATTACCGTTTTTCCTATTTCGGAAACCTTTTCTGTCTTGTCATGATTTTGCAGAACAAGATACCGGCCAGTGTACTTACCGCAGTTGCGGCAAGGGCCGGACCTACGATCGCTGCGGGGGCGGTACTGCCGTACTGGCTTCTGTATGCGATCATATTGATGGGGATCAGCTGGAGAGAAGATATATTGACGATCAGAAACGTACACATCTCATCATTTGCCGTCCCTTTTGGAATTCCCACGCTTTTTCTTCTCTGTTCCTCCAGCTTTTCCAGCTCCTCCATAGCCTTTAATCCGGCAGGAGTTGCCGCCCAGCCCAGTCCCAGCACGTTTGCGATCATATTCGTGGAGAGAAATGATGCCGCCGGATGATCCTCCGGCAGATTGGGAAACAGGAAACGGATCACCGGTTTCATTTTTTCTGTCAACACCGATATCAGTCCGGATTTTTCTCCGATTTTTAAAATTCCGCACCAGAAAGACATGATTCCCAGCATCGTCAGGCAAAGGGTGACCGCCTCCTTTGCCGCTTCCAGTGCTCCGTTTGTCACCGCTGCCAGATTTCCATGAAAAGCTCCCCATAAAATTCCGACCGCGATCATCCCGGCCCACAGATAATTAAGCATAAAAATCCCACCTTCCTGCCTGATCTTATGACAGAAAGATGGGAAATATTCAAGTCAAGCGGATATTCGCAATCCGCTTCGCTACTTGCTCATAACCGAATAACTG
>USQV01000140.1 GCA_900556965.1 uncultured Clostridium sp. | reverse complement strand
CGCTGGAATCCACATCACGTATTCTGGAGCCGCGTATCGTCGGTGAAGAACACTACAAAGTAGCCAGAGGGGTTCAGGAGGTTTTACAGAGATATAAAGAGCTGCAGGATATTATTGCCATGCTTGGTATGGACGAGCTTTCCGAGGAGGATAAGCTTATCGTATCCAGAGCCAGAAAGATCCAGAGATTCCTGTCCCAGCCTTTCTTCGTTGCCGGACAGTTTACGGGTCTGGAGGGACGTTATGTTCCGCTTTCTGAGACGATCCAGGGCTTTAAAGAGATCTTGGAAGGAAAGCATGATGATATTCCGGAGAATCTGTTCCTCAACGCAGGTAACATTGATGATGTTCTCGCCCGTATGAAATAGGGGGTGGGAAGATGGCAGAAATGATGAAGCTTCAGGTGGTCACACCGGACAGAGAATTCTTTAACGGAGACGTGACTATGGTGGAGTTGAATACTGCTGATGGCGAAATGGGAATTTATCCCCACCATATTCCGCTCACCGTGGCTGTGAGTCCGGGAGTCCTTCGGATCCATAAGGAAGACGGAGATAAGGCGGCAGCGCTTCTTTCCGGTTTTATCCAGGTGCTTCCCGAGAAGATAACGATCCTTGCGGAAACCTGCGAATGGCCGGAGGAGATCGATGGAGCCAGAGCGAATGAAGCCAGGATCCGCGCAGAGCGGAGACTGACGGAGAACAGCAGTGAAACAGATATAGCGCGTGCCGAGCTGGCACTTCACCGTGCCCTTGTGAGACTCTCACTGGTGCAGGGAGATAAGGCGTAAAATAGTGTATAAATAAGGGAGCCGTCCGGTCATCAGATCTGATGATCAGGCAGCTCCCTCATTTTATACTCAGCTACTAACGATATACTAACGGTCGTTTGTAAGGTTCATTTTGTCAAAGGCATAGAAGATAAGGCTCAAGATCATGCCGGTCACACAGGCAAGAACCATTCCGGTGAGCTGGATGTTGCCGATATTTACCTTGATGCCGGAAAGTCCGGTAACGAAGATAACCGCAGTCAGGGCCTGATTTCTGTTTTTTCCGTAGTCAACTCCGGAGTCCACCAGAATACGGAGTCCGGAGGTTCCGATCATTCCGTAAAGGAGGAAGGAGATACCGCCGATGACCGGGCCCGGGATCGTCTGGATCAATGCAGACAGCTTTCCGATGAAGGAGCAGACCATGGAGATGATGGCAGCACCTGCAATGACCTGAACACTGTAAACCTTTGTAACGGCCATAACGCCGATATTTTCACCGTAGGTGGTGGTTGGTACAGAGCCGATCAGACCGGACAGCATGGTGGAAAAGTTATCGCCGAAGATACTGCGGTGAAGTCCGGGCTCCTTAAGAAGGTCACGCCCGATGATCTTGCTGGTAACGACCTGATGACCGATATGCTCCGAGGTGATCACGAGAATAACAGGCATGATGATCATGATGGCTTCAAGGTTAAATTTCGGGAGTGAGAAATTCGGGATCGCGAAGACCGGGGCAGCTGCAATAGTGGAAAAATCCACGAGTCCGCAGACAACGGCGGCAATATAGCCGGAGATAACTGCGATCAGGATCGGGATGACCGATAAAAAGCCGCGGAATAAAACGGAACCAAAAACAGCAATTCCCAGTGTTACAAGGAATACGATCACATTTTTGGGATCAACGGAGGCATCAAGAAGACCGGCGTTGCTTGCGGCGCTTCCGGAAAGCTCAAGACCGATCAGTGCGACAACAGGCCCCATGGCAGCAGGCGGGAGAACGATGTCGATCCATTTGTATCCGATCTTATAAATGATAAGAGCAAGGATACATCCGACAAAGCCGACTGCGACAAAGCCGCCAAGTGCGTATTCAAAACCGAATTTTGAAATAACGATACCGGCGGGGGCCAGAAACGCAAAGCTGGAACCCAGGTAAGCAGGAGCTTTTCCCTTTGTGACAAAGATGAAAATGAGTGTTCCCAGTCCGTTCATAAATAATACGACAGCGGGATTGATCCCGAACAGGAACGGGACAAGGACAGATGCGCCAAACATAGCAAAAAGATGCTGAATGCTCAGGGGGAGTAAAAGCTGAAAAGGTACTTTTTCCTCTACCTGAATGATTTTGTTGTTCTCCATAGAGACCTCCTTTAGTATTTGTAAAAGTTACCTTCACTATAATAGCACAAATTTCTTATTTGCGCTCAATATATTGGATCGCAATACATTTTGGGCCGCCCTGAGCGACGAAGACAGGACTCAGCTCAAGGATCTGTATCTCCAGACCGTCAAAGGCTTCCTCAAACTGTTTCTTTATCTGTAAGGCATCGTTTTGGGCGTCTGCATGGGAGATATAGAGAATATGGTTTTTACCGAGGCGCTTTTCCTTCAGGTAGTCGATGATGCCGCGGACAGAGGCGGTCATTGTCCGCTTTACGAGAAATTTATCCAGCCGCGTTCCGTCATCGGTAAGCCGCATTACCGGCTTGAGCTTAAGGACAGAGCCGAGGGCTGCCGCCACCGGAGTCAGTCTGCCGCCGCGGCGGAGAAACTGGAAATCCTGCGGGATAAGGAAGGATTCTGTTTTTGTGGCTGCTTTTTCCAGCCAGTCGAGTATTTCCGCAGCGGAGCAGCCTTCTTCCTTCATCTTTTGGGCCTGCTCGGTCATATATTTTTGAGGACCGCAGAGCGTGCGGCTGTTAAATACGGTGATTTTTTCCGGATGCTCCGTCATTTCTCTGGCGCAAAGGGCGCTGTGGTATGTTCCTGAGAGCCCGTCAGCCATGGAAATGTTGATAATATCCGCATCCGGATATTTTTCAAAAACAGCCAGCGTATCTCCGATGGGAGGCTGGGAAGACTTGGGGATCTGTCCGGAGGCGATCCTCTTATAATAGTCATTCATATCGATCTGAAGATCACGGCCCTCAAGATCGCCGATATGGATGCACAGGGGCACGGATTCAAAGCCGGCAGCCCGGGCACCTTCTTCGGTATAAAGTGTTGCAGAGTCGGTAATAATCTGTAGCATAAAAATATCCTCACCAATTCATATAGTTTTAGTTACTATCTCATACAGTTTGCAACATAATTCCCCATACGTCAAGCTATTTCGACAAAATCTTCTATTGGAAAAACAGAACCCCTCTGTTATACTGATATCAATAGAAAAAGGAGGTGGGCAGTATGGAGGAAAAGGTATTCCGGAAGCATGTTTCATGGGTAATGTTTCTTTACAGTATTCTTGTGGTGTGGGCCCATTCCTTTAATGCAGATCTGTTTTCAAAAGGAAGTGAGAGCCCTTTATGGAAAAATCTCGCAAAGGCACAGCAGGTTTTTTCCACGGAGATCGCCACCTCGGCGGTGGCAGGCTTTTTTATGCTTTCTTCTTATCTGTTTTTTAGAAACTTTACATGGGATAAGCTGACCGGAAAATGGAGATCGCGTTTTTTCAGCGTGGTGATGCCTTATGTGGCGTGGAATCTGTTATATTACGGCGGCTATGCGCTGGCCTCCAGAGTCCCGTTCCTCCAAAGAGGGATCGGAAGGGATGTCGTGCCCATTACCGGATATGAGCTTTTTGAGGCTGTTTTTCATTACCGGTATGCACCTGTCTTCTGGTATCTGTATCAGCTTATTATCCTCATCCTGCTTTCCCCGATCATATACCTGCTCGTGAAAAACCGTATAACGGGGCTGGTCACGTTATGCCTGCTCCTTCTCGCCGTCCATTTTCGTATCGACACCCAGCATCCAAACACGGACGCCCTTCTATATTATACGTTTGCCGCATGGATGGCCTTTCATGGCAGAGAGCCGGTGGAATTCAGATATGGAAAAAAACGGTTTCTTGCCGGTGTGCTCTCGCTCATTCTTCTATTTTCCTGTTTTGTCCAAGCTCACAAACAGGGTGTCAGCGTG
>USQV01000139.1 GCA_900556965.1 uncultured Clostridium sp. | reverse complement strand
GAAAAAGTGAAGGTGTCCGGTTATGATGCGGTATTTGTGGAGGAGGATCTCAGCTGGAACTACACCGTTGACGTGGGACCTTACGCAGAGGGACTTGAGCTGTATATGACATTCAAGATCTATAGCGGCAGTGATAGATTCAAGACGTATGACGAGGTTAAGGAAACAAGAGACATGCTGATCGAAACTCTGTCGGCAACCACGGATTACGAGGGCAAGGAAGACAGAAGCGGTCGTCTGTATCAGGGCAGCGGCCTTTGTTCCCTTCCGATGACCTTTGAGTATAACGGTCAGGAAGTTGAAGTTAAACAGGGGCTGAGAGACGCAAGTGTTTATGTGCTGAATGCAACGATTTATGAAGATGGTGATATTCCGCTGAAAATCAGTGCAACCATTGGCAATACCTGTAAGAGTACATATATGGACGTGACCGATGGCTATGTTGACTGCACCATCGCAGGCTATCCGGGTAAATTACAACAGACGGAATATCCGAATTATGTGCAGAACTATGTACGCCTGAAGGTAAATGACACGGTTTATGAGATGTATGCAACCACCACAGTAGACAGTGATAAAATTACGGATACAGTTGCCCTGGCAGCTGCGATCAAGGCATTTAAAGAAAACACAGATCCTTATTACGAGATGTCGTTAAATCTTTTAGAGGCTATGGTATCGGCGGCTGAATTCAGAGATGCCGGTGAGGCTTGGATCAATTAAGCAGTAACAGATAAGGGGGGATTGGAACATGAAGCGACCGCGCAAGCGTTGGCTCGGCCTGATCCTGGTCGGAGCGATGACTGTTGGAATCATAGCCTGTGCAAAGAAGGAGTCCGTGGCGCCTTCCGATCCCACTCTGATCGTTCTTGACGATTGTGAGATCCGGTACAATGGTTCTGTAGTGATGCCGGATGTTAACCATAAGGCGGCTCTGGTAATGAGTCTGGAGTTTACCAATAACAGCAGCGAGGCGATATCGTATATCTGGGCGGTGTCAGAAAAAGCCTTTCAGGATGGGATCGGTCTGGATCCGGCAACGGTTCCGGCCGATGAAGGCTCCTTTGAACCGATCACAAAGTCACAGCTGACCGAGATCCAGCCGGGAAAGACCATCGAGGTGCGATCTGCCTATATCTTGCCGGACAGTGAGGCGGATACGATAGAGATAGAGTTTTCCCAGCTGTCAGGAAAGAAAAAGGGCGAGCTGACGATCGAGCTTTCGGATATCGTCGATGAAACAACTACGAAATAGAAAATGGAGGGAAGCCTGAACATGAATAACAGAAAAAAAGCAGGTCTGGCGATTCTTACCTTGATCGGTCTGTTTTGTTCCTCGCTTATGCTGACGGCCTGCAACGATAAAGAAGCAGAGGCGAAGCTTTCAGAGGCCATATATGTGGGAACCGGAGGTTATGATCCGGCCAATGACGGAAAGCTCGTGATCGTGTGCGGAGAGCTGAAGCTTTTAGAGCCGGCGTATGATGATGAGCTTGGGATCACCATCGAGGCACCGCGCACGAGACGTTCCGCTCAAGTTTTGAAACTGAAAGAGTGGAACGGCCCCATGACCGGAAAAAACATGGAGTGGAATTCCAAGCTTCAATCTGGCGATTTTATCGGAAAAGCTGACGTGGGTGACTTTCATCTGGGTGATGACTTTATGCAGAATATCATGCTGAGATATGACGCCGACTATGATGAAACGATGCTGGAGGAGGCCGGCTATGCGATCGTAAGAGATTTCCGCGGAAATACCACGGAGGAGGATAAAAATGCCTCTCCGCATGTAGGTACAGCAAAAATGGGCCGCGGTGTCTATGAAGAAGGCGACCTTAGGTATGCCTACTCGGTTCCGGGACCGAAGCCGGGGGAGATGGTAACGATCGTCGGTATTCAGAATAAGGATACGATCAACTACGCTGAGTTTACGGTCGAAAACATGATGTCTGGAGAGCTTGACCGGGAGACTGCGATCCGGAAAACAAGAAATCCGTAAGCAATCTTCATAAGGGGCAGAGGTTGTCCCTAATGACAATCACTCGTGTCCGGAAGTCCCATTATACAGGATGGGAAGCTCATCGGCGCCGTGACTCACGTTCTGGTGAACGACCCGGCCAGAGGATATGGGATATTTATTGAAAATATGCTTTCGCATTGAGAAATTTGAGACGGGAAATAAGTAATGGATTGGTTGCAGTAACGATTTAACGATCGCTACTGCAACTTTTTTTCGGATATCTGCCGCGGTGCTTCCGACATTGATCGAGTAAGGTTTACGGTCTCAGACCCATTCCGCCCTCAAGGGTGAGGGTTTCGCCGGAGAGATATTTGAAATCCGGGCTTGCCAGCTGGACACAGACGCGTCCAATCTCCAGCTCGGAATCAGCGAAATGTCCCATCGGGGGGATCTTTACGTTTGCCTTATAGGCTTCCGGATATGCCAGCTGAAACTGTTCCAGCTGAGCAGTCCAGGCTAACGGACATACAACATTGACATTGATGCCGTCGGGGCCCCATTCAGTCGCTGCCACACGGGAAAGACCGCGGATGCCTTCTTTTGCGGCTGCGTAGGCACACTGCCCATAGCTACCGAACAGACCGGCTCCGGAGGCAAAGTTGATGACACTGCCTTTTGACTCCTTCAGGTAAGGATAGCAGGCTTTCATATAGTAGAAGGTTGCATAGAGGCCGGAGTAGACCGCCAGATCAAACTGTTCCGTAGTGTTTTCGGCAAGAGGAACACCGGATGCGGAGGCCTGTGCATTGTTGATAAGCACTTGGATCCCGCCGAAGGTATCGACGGTCTGCTTTACTACGCGCCGGATCACAGCTTCGTTATCGGCACCGGCATTTACATCTGCCTGTATGGGGAGAACCTTGATCCCATAGAGCGTTTCCAGTTCCTTTTTCGCTTCCTCCAGCTTTTTCACGTTCCGTCCGGTAATGACAAGATTTGCGCCTTCCTTTGCATAAGCGGTAGCAATTCCGTATCCGATAGAGCCACAGCTTCCATCCTTGAGTGCGGCGCGTCCGGCACCGGTGATGAGGACGGTTTTTTCAGTAAAAAATCCCATATTTGCCCCTCCTTAATTCTGCACACAAACTGTGCGATTATTTGTATATAGTAATATTCCCGGAAAGGGATGAGGCTATTCTCACGGACATTCGACTTGAACGAGCAGAGAGAGTACGAGAGAGTACAGAGATAAAAATTTAAGTGGAGAAATTTCCGTATTTATGATAAGCTGAATAGGATCAGGTCATTAAGACCTAACAACAGTAGAATTTACGAGGTATCAGGGAGGAAGCAAAATGAAGATTGCAGTAGCTTATGATAACGGAAACGTGTTCCAGCATTTTGGAAAATCAGAAATGTTTAAGATCTATGATGTAGAGGACGGACAGGTCGTATCCGGAGAGGTTATGGATTCCAACGGCGTAGGACATGAGGCTCTTGCAGGCCTTTTAGCAGAGCAGGGAGTTCGTGTTGTGATCTGCGGCGGAATGGGAGCCGGCGCTCAGGCTGCACTGGAGGAAGCCGGGATCGAGGCTGTTTCCGGAGCAGAGGGGAATGCAGACGAGGCAGTTGAGAAATACTTAAAGGGTGAGCTGGTTTCTGCCGGCATGAATTGCGATCATCACCATGAGGAAGAAGAAGGACATTCCTGCGGTGGCTGCGGAGGCGGCTGTGGCGGCTGCGGCGGCTGTGGCCCCCACATCGTACTGGAAGGAAAGAATGCAGGAAAGACCTGTAAGGTTCACTACAAGGGAACCTTCAATGATGGATCTCAGTTTGACTCCTCCTATGACCGCGGAGAGCCTCTTGAGTTTATCTGCGGAGCAGGAATGATGATCAAGGGCTTTGATGCAGCTGTTGTTGACATGGAAGTGGGAGAGGTTAAAGAGATCCATCTTATGCCGGAGGAGGCATAC
>USQV01000138.1 GCA_900556965.1 uncultured Clostridium sp. | reverse complement strand
CCGCCTGATATTAGCGACCCTTCTTGCCGGAATCGGGATGTTTATCATATACCCGATCTGCTCGGTGGTTGTGACCAGCTTTTTTAAAGACGGACATTTTACGCTGGAATATTATCAAGCTCTATTTACGGCAAAGAGCATCAAGCTCATCAAAAACAGCCTGAAGGTGGCAGTCCTTTCTTCTGTCCTCACGACAGGATTTGCATTCTTTCTCGCTCTGGCCGTATTTGCGGCGAAGGGAAAAAGAAAACAGTTTATCCGAAACAGTCTGGTATTTACCATGATCTCTCCGCCCTTTGTATCCTCTCTGGCCTATATCATGCTGTTTGGGCGCAGGGGCCTCGTGACGTATCAGCTTCTCGGCTTAAGTGTGAATCCTTACGGCTGGCACGGTGTCGTGATCCTTCAGGTCATCGGCAGTATTTCCTTTGCGACGCTTATGCTGTCGACCTCCTTTGACCATCTGGATCGAAGACTTATCTTAGCCTCCAGAGATCTGGGGGCCACCACAACGGAAACGCTGTGGAACGTGATCCTTCCGATGGTACGCCCCGGCATTTTATCGGTATTATTTATGCTGTTTACGATGAATCTGGCAGATTTCGGAACACCGGTGGTCATCGGCGGAAGCTTTAAGACACTGGCGACAGAGGCATATTTGCAGGTGATCTCCTCCTCAAAGCTGGGGAAGGCATCTGCCATAAGCGTATTTATGGTCCCCGCCGCGGTTCTTGCCTTTTTCTTTTACTACCGTGCCATGAAGGCCAATGAGAAAAGTGCCGGAAGCGACCGGGCCGATGCAGAGGATTCGGATGCATTTACATTGAACGGGCCTGCCGGTGTCGTGACATGGACGGTAACGATCGTCTTTTATGTGATCATGTTGCTGAAATACGGAAATATCTTCTTATCCGCCGTTTCCAATTCAGCCAGCGGCAGCTTAAAATTTACACTGGAATACTTTGGAAAGCTTCCGCGTTCTCAGTGGAGCTCGTTTCAGCACAGCCTGATCTACTCCTGTATTGCCGCACTGGCGGCCTCCCTTCTGGGGATCCTTCTTTCCTATTACACCCACAGAAGAAAGCTCAAGGGCATGAGGAGTGCAGAGTTTCTGGCCTCGCTTCCCTATATTATCCCCGGTACCTTCTATGGACTGGGATATGTGGCGGCCTTCAGCCATAAGCCCTTTTACATTCGCGGAACAGCGGCGATCATAATCTTAAATCTTGCATTCCGCCAGATATCACTTACCAATAAATCGGCGAATGCCATGTTTTCCGGGATCAATAGAAAGATCGAGGAGGCGGCAAGGGATCTGGGAGCCAGCAGGCTAAATATTCTGTTCGGCATCATCCTTCCCCTCATGAAGCCGGCCTTTATAACCGGGTTTATATCGATCTTTACCTCATGCATGACATCCGTGGGTGCCATCATTTTCCTTATATCGCCCGGAAAAAATGTGGCCAGTGCAGAGCTGTTCCAGTCCATCGAGAACGGACGCTACGGCGTAGCCTCTGTGCAGGCGGTTGTCATCATTCTTGCTACACTGGGGATCAATCTGGCATTTATGTCAATGCTTAAGCTTTCAAAACGGGGAGGAAAATAATGTTTTTACAGATGCTTGGACTAAAAAAGCTCTATGATCAGGAAAAGGGCTTAAAATACCTCGATCTGGAGATAGAAGAAGGCTCCTTTGTCACACTTTTGGGCCCCTCCGGCTGTGGAAAGACCACGACGCTGAATCTTCTGGGAGGCTTTTTAAAGGCAGATGAGGGGAAGATCCTTCTGGAGGGAGAAGATATCACCTCACTTCCTCCGGAACGGCGTCCCGTTTCTACTGTTTTCCAGAGCTATGCCCTGTTTCCGCACCTGAATGTGCTGGAAAACGTATGCTATGGGCTTCGTTTCTTCCGGGGGATGAAAAAGAAGGAGGCTATCCCGGTCGCAATGGAGCAGCTGGCCTCAGTCGGGCTTTCCGGGTACGAAAAGGCAGCCATCAGCGAAATATCCGGCGGTCAGCAGCAGAGAGTGGCTCTGGCGCGGGCAATGGCAACAAACCCGAAGATCCTTTTACTGGATGAACCCCTTTCAAACCTTGATGCCGGGCTTCGCATCCAGCTGAGAGAGGAGCTCAAGGAGCTGCAGAAAAAGCTTAAGATCACCATGGTCTTCGTAACGCATGATCAGGAGGAGGCCTTAAGTCTTTCAGACCGGATCGTCGTTATGGAAAAAGGGACAGCCGTACAGATCGGGACGCCTAGAGAGATCTATTTCCATCCGGCAAGCTCCTATGTGGCGTCCTTTGTGGGAAAGGTAAACTATCTCGAAACAGAAAAAGGGACTTGCATCGTCCGTCCGGAGGATGTATGGATGAAGGAGGCTTTGGATGGAGCTTACCGGGTCGAGACCGTAAGCTTTATGGGCTCACACACGCTGTATGAGATATCAGACGGAAAAACGGTGTTGAAAGCAGATCTGTTTGGAATCGACGGAAGCCGCTTCCGGCCGGGAGACCGCGTAATGGCAGGCTGGGACGATGTATCCGCCCGGCTGATAACGGAAGGATAATGGATAAAGAATAGAATAATATATAAAAAGTAAAAACAGGTAGGACTGCTGCAAATAGATGGGTGCTCATCTATGGTGCGGCAGTCCTATTTTACATTTTACATAAGTCTTACAAACAAGTTACCGTTTTATGGTATTTGCAAAAGTAAAATAGTGGTAAAAACATAATGTACTCAAAAAGAAATAGAAAAATTCAGCCGGAAAGAAGACGGCGGTGAAACAACAGGAGGTTTAAGATTATGAAAAAGAAAATGATGATGATCGCAGGTATGACAATGGCAGCAGTTGGTGTTATGACAGGCTGTTCAGAAAGTACAAAGACTACAGATACAAAAGCGGAGACGACCGCAGAGATGAAAGCAGAAACGACTGAGGCAGCAAAGGCAGAGACAACTGCCGATACAAAGGCAGAGACAACTAAAGCGGCAGAAAAGCTCAGTGGAAGCATTTCCATGTCCGGCTCTACATCCATGGAGAAGTTTGCCAACGCTCTTTGTGAGAGCTTTATGGAGAAATATCCGGATGTAAATGTGACAGTTGAGTTTACAGGCTCCTCTGCCGGTGTGGAATCCGTTCTCTCCGGAAAGTGCGATATCGGCAATTCATCCAGAAACCTGAAGGATGAGGAAAAGGAAAAGGGAGCCGTTGAAAACATTGTTGCGATCGACGGGATCGCAGTTGCAGTTGACCCGAAAAATACAGTAAATGATCTTACAAAGGATCAGCTGGTATCGATCTACACCGGAAAGGTTAAAAACTGGAGCGAGGTAGGCGGCTCCAATATGCCGATCGTTGTAGTAGGCCGGGAGGCAGGCTCCGGTACAAGAGGTGCCTTTGAGGAGATCTTAAAGGTAGAAGACCAGTGTGTATACGCAAATGAGTTAGACAGCACAGGAGCTGTTATGGCAAAGGTAGCTTCCACTCCGGGTGCGATCGGATATGTTTCTCTTGATGCAGTGGATGACAGCGTGATCGCTGTTAAGCTGGATGGTGTAGAAGCAAATGCGGAGAACATCAAGGCCGGAACCTATTTCCTGAACCGTCCGTTTGTAATGGCTACCAAGGGAGAGATCTCTGAGCAGAACGAGCTTGTAAAGACACTGTTTGATTACATCTACTCCGAAGAAGGACAGAGCGTAGCAGCCGGTGTCGGCCTCATCACAGTACAGTAAAGAAGCAGAGGGAGCAATATGGAGGAGAAACAGACCTTTTCGATTCATGGGAGCAATGCGAGCAGGGAAATTGCAGAAATAGCTGCTGAGATCATCTTTACGGTCTGCGCTTTCTTTGCGGTCTTAGCTGTTGTATCCATTACTATATACATGTTTATAAACGGTACGCCGGCGCTTCTCAAGGTAGGAGTCAAAGAGCTCCTC
>USQV01000137.1 GCA_900556965.1 uncultured Clostridium sp. | reverse complement strand
ACCGCGCCTTAACAGACGGATATCTTCTCCGAGAAGCGGCAGCACCTTGTACTGGCTCATGATCCTTGAGGTAACACGCTCTGTAAACTCATCCTGCATCCGGTTGAGTGCCAGATTCGTGGAGATGATCGTTCCCTTCTTTCTGTTCAGCCTTTCATTGATACAATAAAACAGCTGAGAAGCCGTAAACGTGTTGATCAGCTCTGTTCCGAGATCATCGATGATAAGAAGGTCACAATCTAATATATAGGCCGCCTTATCTCTTGCCTCCTCCTCATCTCGTCCGCTGAAGCGGCTTTCGGACAGGACATCAAACATATCTGTTGCCGTCAGATAGACGACAGAATAATACTGGCGGATCAATTCTCTTGCAATGCAGTTGCTCAGGAAGGTTTTTCCGCATCCTGTGCTTCCCGTAAAGAGGATACTTCCCTTTTCTTTTCCGAAATTTTCCACAAAGCGGTGACATTCCTCGATGACCATGGACATATATTCGTAGACTGTTCTTCCGCTTCTTTCATCTATTCTCTCCCTGTCGTAGTATGCCATGGAAAGCGTATCGAAATTCTCTCTCTCTAAAACTTCCCGGATATTCGACTGGTCATAAAGGATCTCGATCTCCATCTGCCGGAAGCATCTGCATTTTTTTCCATCAACGTAACCGGTGTCGCGGCATACAGGGCAATGATAGCGCATCTGCATATAGTCAGCCGGATAGCCATTCCTCTCCAGATAGCGAAGCTTCTGGTTTTTTAGGGCCTCCGCCTCCTGCTTGAGGGCTTTTACGCCCTCCTCGTCCCCCTGAAGCTTTTTTCTTCCGGCCTGAGCCATAGACGCAGCGATCTCATCATTCAGTGCCTCCACCTGAGGGATTTTCTCATAAATCTCCCGGATCCGCTCATCCTGATCGCGCTTATTCCGGAACTGGCGTTTGTTATACACCCGCATGATCGCGTTATACTGTGAGTTACTGAGCGCCATGGTCCTTTCCTCCCTCCTTCTGCCGTTTTCTCATTCCTTCCCAGACATAGTCCTCATAATTGTAAGACCGTTCTTCAAAATTTTTAAAGCGATTCGTCCCTGTGCTCTTTTTTATCGGTTCACGCGTCCGGTCTGTTCCGCCCGGACGGGATATCTGTCTCTTTTTATCTAATTCCTCCACATCCTTAAGGCTCTTTACTCCTGCCTTTTTCCAGCCGGAGATGATCTTGTCCGCATAAGGAAAGCTGGCGGAGCCGGTTGCTTTTATCGTGCGGCTGCAGGCCTCCTTCACCAGCTCGATGTCGAAGCCGTATTCCTTAAACCAGCGCTTTACATATTCCTGCTCCACAGGCGCCAGCGTCCGGCCGCTGAATCCAAAGGTCTTGAGGATCGCCGACATATACGGAGAATACTGTGCCAAATAGCTTTTGGCTTCCTCCCGCGACCGTATTTCCATCTGATACCAGTTAAGTGCTACCTTCTCGATATAGTGAATGCTGCGATGATTATTGTCCGCACAGTATTCCACAAGATATTCCAGAATATCTGCCGACATTTCCAGCACATCATAGAAGTATGCAAATCGTTCACATTCCGTATTATTAAAGGTTTTTCCCAGCAGCTGCTGAACCGCATAAAGAAGATTGGAAAATTCCTTATCCCCAGATAATCTGGAAAGCCGCTCATAGCTGTCCCCGGCGTCCGGTACGGTAACAGACTGCTCCTGCTGCGGCGGTGCTGTTTCCTGCCGTCCCTGTCTTAACACGCCCGGATCCGATTCACCCTGCATAGTCGGACTCTGGGCGAGTGGAGTCTGCATGGACGGCTCCTCCTCCCGCGAAAGAGGTTCTGTATCCTCCCACAAAAGAAGTCCCGCATCCTCCCAGTATGAAAGCGCCCGTTTTACATCTGACTCTGTGTGGTTCAGGGCATCTGCGATCTTTGGTATCGTCAGCTCCTCCTGTGCATGGCGCAGCAGATATAAGAACACCTTTACATATTCTCCGTTGGCAGCCGCCATATATGTATCAATAAACGTATTGGACACCGCCGTTACCTCCACGGCCATTCTGTTTTTCAATCCCAGACCCATAATCCTCACCTTTAAATTCCTTCCTGTATCAATCATAACACAGGTTTTCTGAAAAGAAAATAGTCCCATTCATCCACAATTTGAATTGTGGATATTGTGGATAACGTGGATAATCCCCCTATTGTCCCCTGGGTAATTCCACGAAAGCTGTCGAATTGCTTGTATTTTCAATACTTTTTACACTTTTTCATCTTTAGCTTACTAAATCTAAAAATCCACAGAGTTTTCTCCAATACACTGTTGAAAACTCTGTGGATATTGTGGATAACTTACTTCTCAAGCAGCTTTTCCCCTACTTTTACTATATCTCCGGCACCCATAGTTATCAACAGGTCTCCGTTAATACAATTTTTTGCAAGAAACTCCTCGATCTCCGGAAAGCTGTGAAAATATCTGGCATCTGTGCCAATTCCGGATATCCGTTCCGCAAGTGTTCCGGAGCTGATGCCCAGATCATCCGTCTCTCTGGCGGCATAAATATCGGCAAGGACCACATGATCTGCCATTGAAAGTGCTTTTGCAAACTCCTCCATCAATGCCTTTGTGCGAGTGTATGTATGGGGCTGGAATACACACCAGATCTCCCGATGTGGATAATTCCTGGCGGCAGACAGAGTCGCTTCGATCTCCTGTGGATGATGTGCATAATCATCCACGATCGTAACTCCGTTCCACACTCCCTTTTTCTCAAACCGGCGGTGTGTGCCATGGTAGGCGGCAAGTCCCCTTCTGATTTTATCTTCATCAAGACCCAGCTCATGGGCCGCTGCAACAGCGGCTAGGGAGTTATACACATTATGCATACCCGGAACGCCCAAATGGATCTGCCCCATGGATCTTCCTTCTCTAACCAGCTCGTAAGAAGCACAGGCGTTTTCATCAAACTCTACATTCCGTGCACTGTAAACGCTCTTTTTTGGATCGCTGCCGACAGGGATCACCCGGCAGGGAAGTCCGCGGAATATTTCTTCATAATTTCGGATATCACTGTTTATGATCAGGATTCCGTCCTTTGGAAGCCGCTCTGCAAATTTTCGGAAGGAACAGCGGATATCATCGATATCTTTAAAGAAATCAAGATGGTCTGCTTCGATATTTAAAATAATCTCGATGGTCGGGAAAAACTCCAGAAAGCTGTTCGTGTATTCACAGGCCTCCGTCACAAAAAGTCCGGAACCGCCGACGCGGATATTTCCTCCGATCGAATCCAGCATACCGCCAACTGATATTGTCGGATCTTCTCCGGAGCTCATAAGGATCTCTGCAAGCATGGAGGTCGTCGTTGTCTTTCCATGGGTTCCGGAAACTGCGACCGCGCGGGGATAGTTTCTCATAAGCTGACCCAAAAGCTCTGCTCTTGAAAGGATCGGAAGACCCTTTTTTGCAGCCGCCGCATATTCCGGATTATCCGGATGAACCGCAGCAGTGTAGACCACCAGATCGATCCCCTCTATAATATTCTCCGCCTTCTGTCCATAAAAGATCTTAGCTCCATGGTTTTCAAGTTTTTTTGTAAGCTCCGATTCATGAGCATCGGAACCGGACACGGTAAATCCTCGTTCCAGAAGGATCTCGGCCAGACCACTCATGCTAATGCCGCCGATCCCTATAAAATGGACATGATTCGGATGATTAAAATCTATATGATACATACGAATTCTCCTCTCGAACCCTATTTAATAGTATATGTGTAAAACTGCCGGCTGTATTTTCCGCCTCAGAATTCTCGTTCATGATAGCACAAAAAAAGCAGAAAATCCATAGATTCTCTGCTTTTGCTCTTTGCTTTTGCCTTTAGGCCTGAGGCTTGCTCTGGAAAATAACGATTTTATATTTGTCAAGCGCTGTGATCAAAAGCTGGCCCAGAACACCGATCGCCAAGATCTCGCCGATAC
>USQV01000136.1 GCA_900556965.1 uncultured Clostridium sp. | reverse complement strand
ACTCGAACGGGGATGTCTTGTTCGGATCCAGCCATACAGCGCCGGACTGGGTCTTGCCCATCTTCTTACCCTCGGAATTTAACAGCAGAGTGATCGTCATTGCATGGGCATCTTTTCCGAGCTTTCTTCTGATAAGCTCTGTGCCGCCTAACATGTTGCCCCACTGGTCGTCACCGCCGAACTGCATATTGCAGCCATATCTCTGGAACAGCTCATAGAAATCATAGCTCTGCATTAACATATAGTTAAACTCTAAGAAGCTTAAGCCCTTTTCCATTCTCTGCTTATAGCACTCTGCACGGAGCATGTTATTTACCGAGAAGTGCGGGCCGATCTCTCTTAAGAAGTCGATATAATTAAGGTTCAGAAGCCACTCTGCGTTGTTTACCATCATTGCTTTTCCTTCGGAGAAATCAATGAAACGGCTCATCTGCTTCTTAAAGCAGTCGCAGTTATGCTGGATCGTCTCCACGGTCATCATGGTTCTCATATCAGAACGTCCGGACGGGTCGCCGACCATTCCGGTTCCGCCGCCGATCAGGGCGATCGGCTTATTGCCCGCCATCTGTAAACGCTTCATCAGGCAGAGGGCCATAAAATGTCCTACATGAAGGCTGTCTGCGGTCGGATCGAAGCCGATATAGAATACCGCCTTTCCTTCATTCACCATCTTTCTGATTTCTTCCTCGTTTGTCACCTGAGCGATCAAGCCTCTGGCACGTAATTCTTCATAAACTCCCATTCTTTTTCTCCTTTTTGTTTCCTTTAAAAAATGCCCCGTCCCGTTTTACAGGACAGGGCATAATCCCGTTATATGACCTAATAAGGCAAATTATATGGACATTTTCCGCCTTTGTCAAGAGCGGATTTCCGCTGCCAGACCGGATAGCTTAAGAAGAAGCTCCCTTGTTGTCTCCAGCATGGGCATACAATCTTTATTTTTTCGTTTTCTGTCCTGATAGAACATCATGGGCTTCTCACCCTGAACAAACCTTAAGGCATTTTTGTACTCTGCAATCAGGCCCGGGATCCCCGCAACGTCCAGCTTTGCCTTCGGATAAAGCTCCAGCCGCAGCTCCTGCCGGTTGATATTTACCTCCGTGACATAAGCCCGGTGGGCCATTGCCTTCAGCTCAGCGATCCGCAGCAGATTGTCCACGGAATTCGGGATGTCGCCGAACCGATCGATCAGCTCATCCTGCATATCCATATACTCCTCATCCGTCTCGATCGCAGAGATCCGCTTATAGACATCCAGCTTCAGATATTCATTCTTGATATAACCATCCGGGATAAATGCGTCGATATCGCAATCCACCACAGTCTCAAACTGCTCCTCCTCCGGACGTTCTCCCTTGAGTGCCAGCACAGCCTCATTTAACATCTTGCAGTAAAGATCATATCCCACCGCCTCCATGTGGCCATGCTGCTCTGCCCCAAGGATATTCCCGGCGCCGCGAAGCTCAAGATCCCGCATGGCAATCTTGATTCCGGAGCCAAGCTCCGTAAACTCACGGATCGCCTGAAGCCGCTTTTCTGCCTCCTCCTTCAGCATCTTATCTCTCTTATACATTAAAAATGCAAAGGAGGTACGGTTGGAGCGTCCGATCCGTCCCCGGATCTGATAAAGCTGGGACAGGCCAAGGCGGTCTGCATCATGGATGATCATGGTATTCGCATTGGGGATATCCAGTCCCGTTTCGATAATCGTTGTGGATACAAGGACATCGATATCGCCGTTAATAAAATCCAGCATGATCCGCTCCAGCTGACGCTCATTCATCTGACCGTGGGCAAATGCCACCTGAGCCTCCGGAACAAGTGACGCTACATGGGACGCGATCTCATCAATGTTGTTCACGCGATTGTATACATAATATACCTGTCCGCCCCGGGCCAGCTCCCTGTGGATCGCCTCACGCACCATCTCATCATTGTATTCCATTACATAGGTCTGGATCGGAACACGGTCGACCGGAGGCTCCTCCAGTACACTCATGTCGCGGATGCCGATCAGGCTCATGTGGAGCGTTCTGGGGATCGGGGTCGCCGTAAGGGTCAGTACGTCCACGTTCTGCTTCAGCTGCTTGATCTTTTCCTTATGGGTAACTCCGAATCTCTGCTCCTCATCAATGATAAGAAGTCCCAGATCCTTAAACTGAACATCCTTAGACAGGATCCGATGGGTTCCGATCACAATATCCACAAAGCCCTTCTTAAGGCCCTCCAGCGTTTTTTTGACCTGTCCCGGCGAACAGAATCTGGACATCATATCGACACGGACCGGAAAATCCTTCATTCTCTGCACGAAGGTATTGTAATGCTGCTGGGCCAATATCGTAGTCGGCACCAGATAGGCCACCTGCTTTCCCTCCTGAACCGCCTTGAAGGCCGCGCGGAGTGCGATCTCTGTCTTTCCGTATCCCACATCGCCGCAGATCAGACGATCCATGATCCGCCTGCTCTCCATATCCTTTTTCGTATCTTCAATGGCCGTCATCTGATCGTCCGTTTCCTCATACGGAAACATCTCCTCAAATTCCTTCTGCCACACGGTATCTTCCCCGTACTGAAAGCCCTCTGCATCCTGTCTGGCGGCATAAAGCTCCACAAGCTCCTTTGCGATCTCCTTTACAGCCGTGCGTACCTTTGTCTTTGTCTTTCCCCATTCCGCACCGCCAAGCCGGTTAAGCTTCGGAACCTTGGCATCCGAGCCTGCATATTTCTGGATGCCCTCCAGCCTTGTGGCCGGCAGATAGAGGTTTCCGCCATCCGCATATTCGACCTTAATATAATCTTTGATAATATGATCCTGCTCGATCTTTTCGATGCCGCGGTAGACACCGAGGCCATGGCTTTCATGGACTACATAATCTCCGACTGACAGCTCCGAAAAGCTGCTGATCTTCTTTCCTTCGTAATTATATTTTTTTCTCTTTTTCCGCTGCCGTTCATTTCCGAACATGTCCCCCTCAGTGATCACCACAAACTTGATCAGAGGGTATTCAAAGCCCTTATGAAGCTTTCCGTAAGTCACAAGGATCTCGCCGGGAGCCACCGTTCTTCCGGCATCATCCGGGCAGAAGGCGCGAAGGTCATATTCCCTCAGATCTCCCGCCAGTCTGCTGGCTCTTGTCCGCGACGCAGAGAGAAGCACCACCCGGTAACCTTCTTTTTTCCAGCGGCTAAGATCCTTAATGAGGATTTCAAAGCTGTTTTGATAGGAATTTACACTTTTCCCGGTGATGCTGTATTTGTTCTTTACCGTCATCCCGGGAAGACGCTGATCCAGTCCCGTCATAAACACAGACTCCGGAAGCTGTACCGCCGCAAGAACGGATCTCGACGAAAAAAGAAGGTCTGCCTGTCCCGGAAGCAGATATCCCTTTTCGAGACGATGCTCCATACTCTCCCTGAACTCTGCCTCCACAGTCTCCGCCTTTTCCTTCAGACGCTGCGGCTCATCTAAGATCACCGCCGCCCCTTTCTCCTTCATATAATCCAAAAAGGAAACGGTTTTGTCGCAGAAATATCGGATATATCCATCAAGCCCCGAAACCTCAAGACCTTCCTGTAGGCCCTCGCAAAGCTCCTTGATGATCTGATGTATCCTGTGGGCTTCCTCCGCTTTTTTCTGCTCGCGAAACAGCTTTTCCTGCTTTTTTGCATCTTTTTCGATCTTTACAATACCATCTGTGATGCGTTCTTCGCTGACGGCCAGCTCGGCCGCCGGGTATAAAAGGACAGCTTCCATCTGGGCCACGGATCGCTGGCTTTCCGGATCAAAGGAGCGGATCGAATCCACCTCATCGCCCCAAAGCTCGATCCGGACCGGAAGCTCCTCTGTTAACGGATAGACATCTAAAATACCGCCTCTGACTGCAAACTGCCCCGGGGAATCCACCTGGATCTCTCTTTCATACCCGGCCTCTGTCAATGCTTTTGTCACCGTTTCAAAATCCAGGACCTGACCGGATTCTATCCGCAGGATCTTCTTTTTTAGTGCTTCTACCGAACACAGCCCATCCATAAATCCGTCGATTGTTGTCAC
>USQV01000135.1 GCA_900556965.1 uncultured Clostridium sp. | reverse complement strand
CCTCTGCTGTCGTCGCACGACTCATATATAAGGAAGTCTGCACTGCACCGTACGTCTGAATTGCCTTCTTTAATTTTTCCCGGGGCACATCCTCATACAGCCGCATTTCCACCTCAATAGGTGTCGGATCGACGGTGATCTTCCATGAAGCAAAATGATTAAAAAATATAAGGATTCCCAGCGATAGACCCACCGAATAGGAGATCTCAAGAGCAGTAAAGCCCGAGCTTTCTTCCCCCGTAACAAGATAACAGATATTGGCAAACACTTCCGTTACATTGGCATCGTTATTAAAGGTCATTATGGCAAAGGCAGCTCCGAAAAAAGAAATTGCACATACAAACCATGTCTTCAGCCATTGAAGGATCCGATTTCCCTTTCCCCCCGGTACATAGGAAATGATAAAATCCACTTCCCCTAAATTATCCACCTGTATGTCCGCACCTGTTTCCTCAAGACCGGCAAGCAGCTCCATGATACTTCCGATATAAGAGGTCCTCCGCTCCTTATCCGGGAACGTGGTGATGCGAAGCGACTTCACACGTGCCTCCGTCACCTTGTTTTTACAATGCACCTTTGCAATGTCCTTTAAATAGACAGTCGGCTCATATACCTGCGTGATCTGGGCAAGCTTCAAATATACTGTATCCTGCTTCACCATGCCACCGGCTTTCCTTCCGGTATCCACACAAGGGTTCCTTCCGGCTCATAAGCTTTCTGCTCCCATTCAAAAAGCAGATACCAGCCTGTTAAAGCAAGAGCCAGAAGGAGGATTACCATTTTCAACAGCCCTGCTGTTTTCCGCGTTGATTTCATTGGCGCATATCCATTCCTTTCGCTTTATGTCAGAAGTATGTGCTTAATTTTATATTCTATTCCCCATTTACAAGCTTCTGCCGAAGCTGCAGCAATATTTTTTTCTCAAGGCGTGATACCTGAACCTGGGAGATGGCAAGCTCCTTTGCGATGGCTGTCTGCGTTTTATTTTCAAAATAACGTCCGATGATGATCCTGCGCTCCGTTTCATTAAGGCTTCTGATAAGCTCCGCTAACACCATCCGATCCAGCAGCCTTTCGCCTTCCAAATCTTCGACCGGGATCTGCTCCATCAGGCAGCCATTCCCTTCATCCTCTCTGTTTATCGGTCTGTATATCGACTCGACCTCAGCTCCCGCCTCGATGGATGCCGCCACCTCCTCACGGCTGGCTCCGATCTCTCCGGCCACCTCCTCGATGGTCGGTTCTCTCCCTAAAGCATACTGAAGCTTCTCTCTTGCTGTCTTCGCTTTGATCGAAAGCTCCTTTAAGGGGCGGCTCACCTTGATCATTCCGTCATCCCGCAAAAATCTCCGTATTTCTCCTGTTATCATCGGAACTGCATAGGTAGATAGCTTTACCTCCTTGCCAAGATCAAAATGATCGATCGCCTTGATGAGTCCGATGCTCCCGATCTGGAACAGATCCTCCGGTTCATATCCGCGGCCGGAAAATCTTCGCACGATGCTCCAGATCAGCCCCATGTTCTCCGTGACCAGTGCATCTCTGGCCTCCTTATCCCCCTGGTGTGCCCGCCTGATATATTCCATGGTATCTGCCATTTCCACTCACCTGCCGATTTTCTTTCTCATGGTTACTGTTGTTCCCTTTCCCGGAGCAGAAACCACCTCCACCTGATCCATAAATGCCTCCATAAAGGAAAAGCCCATGCCGGATCGTTCTCCCGGTCTTGAGGTATACATCGGCTCCATTGCCTTTTCCACGTCCGCCATTCCGATCCCGTCATCCTGCACGATGATCGTCAGCAGCCGATCCTCCACCGATGCTTCTAACGTTATGATCCCTTCTTTTTCCTGATATCCATGGATCACCGCATTTGTCACGGCCTCCGACACAGCTGTCTTGATATCATCGATCTCCTCGATGGTGGGATCCATGCGGCTTGCAAAAACAGCTGCAACAACTCTGGCAAATTCTTCATTCTCCGAAAGACTATCCATCTTCATGGACATAAATTCTCTCTTTTTCACTTTCATCCCCTCCTAACCGAATATTGCTGCCTCTTTGCAGTCATACTCCTTCATCAAAGCCGGTATCCCGGCGATCTTTAACACACGCATCACCTGCGGACAGGCACCGTAAAAGGAAACCTTGCCGCCTCCGGCATGTATCTCTTTATAGCGGTTTAAGAGGATCCCGATCCCGGAGCTGTCCATAAACCGGGTCTGTGTAAAATCAAATATGATCCCCGAAATATAGTTTTCTGCCATTAAAAGATCAGTCTCATATTTCAGGTTCCTGCAGTTATGATGGTCAAATTCCCTCGGCAGATGAATGATAAGAGTGTGTTCCTTTGCTTCATAGATAAATGATGGCTCCAATTTTTCTTCCTCCTTATAATGATTTTGCATAAAGAAAAAGAGACCTTACAGTTTGTCTTCTGTAAAGTCTCTTAGTTTTATTAATGTTAATATCCACGCTCCGTCTTCGCCTTTGTCGAAAGCTCCGTATCCGGAAAGTTCATGATCACCTGACCGAACAGCTCATCGGCCTTCTCCTTATCTCCCTTTCCTTTATAGATCATGGCCATATCGTAAATGATCTGCGGATTCTGATCATTGATCTCCATATACTTTTCATAGTAGTATAATGCCTGATCCGGATCTCCTGCCGCGGTGCTCTTAGCCGCCAGCGATTCCAGTATCTCCGGAGCCGCCGCTGTCACATCTGTCCGTATCTCCTCAAGAATAGGCTGCAGGGACTCATCCGTGATCTTTGACGCATCCAACGTGATATAGTTTTCTACGGCTGTCTGCATATCGCCCTTTCGGCAGGCATCCAGAATGCGAAGCAGGATCTTATGCTGTGCCAGCACGCTGTCGGTATCCCCGATCATGCTGTTTAGATCCTCCTGGGCCTTCTCTTTTTCGCTTTCATATTCCTGGGCCTGCTTCTTAAGCTTGTCTGCCTCCTGATTGGCCAGATTCACTTTATCAGCATATACTCTCATTTCCTGATTATGCTCATAATTCAACGTCCGCTCCCTTGCCGGCATGATCAAAAACAGAACGACCACAACGCCGAGAACCAGCCCGATGGCGATATTGATGATCGACTGCCATCCGGTATTTTCCTTATAGGTAGGTGGCAGGATCACGTCATCATCCTGCATTTCCCGGTGGGAAAATGCATTCCGCATCTTTCGCTTTTCCACGTCGGCTTTTCCGGTTCTGGATTTTACATATTCCATATAACGCTGCGCCTTCCGGTTTGTCTTATCGATCTGCAGCACCTTATAGAGCGAACGGCCTGCTTTTGGAAAATCGGAATGCTCCATGTATAATATTGCAAGCAAAAGATGAGCCTTGACAAAATTCGGCTTTTCCTCGACGATCCTCTTTAGCTGCAGGACGGCAAGGTCATCACTGCCGTTCTGGGCATGGATCAGGGCCTGATTATATTTTTTTATCGTCTGACTGGCGATCTCCAATTGTCCGGGCTTTCGCTGGACCTCGTCCAGATAATGATCTGCCCGGTTATCCTCCGGCTGGAGGTTGACACTTAGTACCCACTGGACAAGAGCATCCGAAGTTTCTCCCATCTCGTAAAAGATCAATCCCAGCAGATTTCTTGCGTCTGTGTGATATTTATTAAGCTGCAGCGCCCGTTTCAGACATCCTGCCGCTCCTGACAGATCCCTCTCTCTTGCCAATTCCAGTCCGCGGTTATAAAAGCTGTTTGACGCATACTGGATCTTCTGCAAATAGTCCATATATTACTTTTCCTTTATCTCTTTCATTAACTCCATCATGATATCTGACATGTCTGTAAGATCGCTCTTAACGATGGCATCACTGACTGCCTCTACCTCCAAGCTCGGTTTAAAGCGTTCGATCTCCTCCTCAAAATCGATCATTTCTTTTCCTCCCTTCTATCCGGCTCCTCCTTCCGGCTCTCCATCCATTCGCGGATCTCACCGGCCAGATAAAGAGAACCGACAATAAATGACAATGTATTTTCCTCATGTCCCTCTAAGAACTGCACGAGTGCCTCTTTTA
>USQV01000134.1 GCA_900556965.1 uncultured Clostridium sp. | reverse complement strand
ATCCAAGGGGCAGCCTGGGGTGCCGTTATTGCCAGAGTGGTTGAGCTTTTGATCCTCGGCAGATTCGTTTTCCGAAAAGAAAAGAATATCGGCATGCGCTTTAAAGATATGACCAGACGCGATCCGAAGCTGAGAAGGGATTTCATCTGTGTCGGTGTTCCGATCCTTTTACATGAGCTGATCTGGTCGACGGGAACAACGGCCGGAAGCTCCATCACCGGCAGGATGGGAACAACGATCGTTGCAGGCTACAATATCGCCAATACATATTATCAGCTTATGGCCTGCTTTATGAACAGTATTCTTAATGCCTGCTCCGTTGTCATCGGCATGACGATCGGATCCGGTGCGGATAAAAAAAGGATCCAGAAGGAAGCCTACAGTATGATCGTGATCGGTCTTGTGGGCGGCAGTGCTTTGGGCATCCTTACGCTATTGTTCGGAAGGCCCTTCGTCAACCTCTATGTGCTGACACCGGACTGTGCCGCGTATGCAAAGAACTTTATGCTGATCTTTGCGGCGATCTGGCCGTTCTCGGGAATGGAGATGACCGGAATGATCGCAGTGCTCCGGGCAGGAGGCGACGGAAAGATGGGCTTCATCTGCGACATCTTCTCCATGTGGCTGATTACGATCCCGTTGGCGGCGTTATGTGGGTTTACACTGGGACTTTCCCCGTATCTTGTGGTATCCATTATCAAGGTCAATATTGCCATCGAGGCGATCGTCGGCATCTGGAGAATTCATACTGAAAAATGGATGCGAAACCTGACGATCTGATGTATAATAATATATGATCCTTGTCCGGACTTTAAGCAGTTCGGCAGAAATATTTATCTATTCTTTTAAAGGAGGAATACCTATGAAACTGAAAAAATTAGCGAGCTTAGTGCTGGCAGGAAGCATGCTGCTTTCCCTTACCGCATGCGGCGGCAGCGGAGCTGACTCCACAACTGCGGCAAAGGCAGCAGAGGAAACAAAGGCAGCAGCAGAAACCACAGCAGCCGCAACAGAGGCAGCAAAGAAAGAGGAGAGCGGAGAAAAGAGGATCGCTTACATTGTCGGCAACCTCGGCGACAAGTCCTTCAATGACTCCGGTGAAGTCGGCATGAACACACTGAGATCACAGGGCTGGGACTGCAAGACAGTTGAAGTCGGTGATGAAACAAAGGCTGACAAATGGGAAGACCTGATCCTCGACGTTATCGATGAGGGCTACTACTACATCGTTGCTTCCTCTACCTACACAGACATTATGTTAAGACTGGCTGAGGAGTATCCGGACAAGCGTTTCGTTATCTTCGATGACTCCAAGGACGAGTCCGAGATCCCGGAGAACGTTGCTTTCATCTTCTACGCACAGAACGAAGGTTCTTATATGGTAGGACAGATGGCAGCAGGTATGACAAAGTCTAAGGTTGTTGCTGTTAACGTTGGTATGGATAACCCGGTTATCGCAGACTTCGTAACAGGCTTCATCAACGGCGTTCAGGATTACGATCCGGAGGTCAAGGTCATTAAGGCAGCAGTAGGCTCATGGACAGATCCGGCAAAGATGAAAGAGCTTTGCTTAAGCCAGGCAAGAGATAAGAAGGCAGATATCTTCTATCAGGTAGCAGGCGGCTCCGGCGGCGGACTGTTCGAGGCTTGTAAGGAGCTTGGAACATGGGCTATCGGTGTTGACTCCGACCAGTATGAATATTACAAGAACTCCGAGAACCCGGAGCTTGCAGATGTTATCCTCACTTCCATGCTTAAGAACGTAGGCGATTCCTTCGTTTCCTTCTTTGATAAGGTTGACAACGGAGAGGCTGTATGGGGCAAATTAAACCGTCTTGGTTTAAAGGAGAACTCCGTAGGCTATGTTGACAATGACTTCTTCAAAGAGAACGTTCCGCAGGAGATCCGTGACAAGATGGCTGAGTCTCAGAAAAAGATCCTTGACGGCGAGATCACAGTAAAATCCTACTATGATTTTGCAAATGAGGCAGAGTATCAGCAGCTTCTTGATTCCGTAGCGCCTTAAGTCAATAACTCCCTCGTCTCAGGACAGCGGAGAATAGGAATATATCAGCAGGATTAGTTTTAATCCTGCTGATATCGTATAGGAGGAGGATGGCATGGCCAAGGAAATATTGAGAATGGAAGATGTCACAAAGATCTATGACAATGGCTTTGTGGCAAACAAAAACATCACCTTCTGGCTGAATGAGGGTGAGATACTGGCCCTTGTTGGTGAGAACGGTGCCGGAAAAACGACCCTCATGAAGGTGCTGTTCGGTTTGGAGACACCTCAGACCGGAAAAGTGTATATGGACGGAAAAGAGGTAAAGATCTTAAACACGCTGGATGCCATTGGGAAAGGAATCGGTATGGTGCATCAGCACTTTATGCTGATCCCGTCATTGACGGTGGCAGAAAACGTGGTTCTTGGTGTCGAACCCATGAAAAATGGTCTTTTCGATTTCAAGAAGGCGGTTGCCATGACGCAGGAAGTGGCAGAAAAATATAATTTCAATATTGATCCTATGGCAAAGGTCTGTGATCTTTCTGTCGGACAGATGCAGAAGATCGAGATCATGAAGGTGCTCATTAAAGGCGCAAAGATCATTATTATGGATGAGCCGACAGCAGTTTTAACTCCGCAGGAGACAGATGAGCTGTTTGACCAGCTGATCCTGCTTCGCGACAGCGGGCATTCCATTATATTTATCTCTCACAAGCTGGAAGAAGTTAAAAGGATCTGTACGAGAGTTACAGTTTTAAGACACGGCTACTGCCTCGGAAGCCATGATCTGGCGGATATGAGTGAGTCTGATATCTCCAGACTGATGGTAGGCCGTGATGTAGTATTAAAGATCAATAAGAAGGATCCGAAGATCGGAAAGAAGATCGTTCACATTGAGAATCTGGTAAAGATCAATACGGCAGGAAAGCGCGTTCTGGATGATGTTTCCTTCGATATCCACGAGGGAGAGGTGATCGGGATCGCAGGTGTAGAGGGAAACGGGCAGTCGGAGCTGTCAGATGTCCTGTCCGGTATGGATGGCTTTACATCAGGTACGGTAGAGCTTAACGGAAAGAGCATATTTGGTAAGAATGTCCATGAGATCCGTCAGATGGGTCTGGCGTATATCCCGGAGGACAGAATGCAGTTTGGCTGTGCAGGTGACATGTCGATCCGCGACAATATTATTGCAGACCGCTATTTTAAACCGGAATACAGAAACGGAATGTTTATTAATCAGAAATATATCGACCAGATCGTTGATCAGTATATCAAGGATTTTGAGATCGCATGCGATGACAAGAGGGAACCGGTGCGTATGCTTTCCGGAGGAAATATCCAGAAGGTCGTCGTTGCCAGAGAATTTACTTCCGGCTCCAACTTTATTCTGGCCAACCAGCCTACTCGTGGTATTGATGTAGGCGCAGCGGAGATGATCCGTAAGACGATCGTTAAGAAGTCCAGAGAGGAAGGTACGGCAACACTTCTTATCTCGGCTGACCTTAATGAGGTTTTAGAGTGTTCCGACCGACTTCTTGTAATGAGAAAGGGAAAGGTCGTTGCAGCATTCAAAAAAGCAAATGAGGTATCTGAACAAGAGCTGGGCGAGTACATGCTTGGACTTAAGACGATGACCGCAGAAGAAATGGAGGGCTTGTTATGAATAAAACAAGTAAAGTAGAATTTACGGTCGAGCTGATCCGTATTCTGGCAGCGATCGGAATCGCGTATGCGGTTGCCCTTATCACTCTTTTCGCGATCAGTGACGATCCGGTATATATTATCAAGCAGTTTATTTTAGGACCCTTCTCATCAGTCAGACGTATCGGAAGTATTGTCAATCTGGCAATCCCGTTTACATTTACCGGTCTTTGCTTCTGCTTTATGTATGCGGTAAATAAGTTTAACCTGACCGGTGAAGGTATCTTCATGTTTGCCGGATGTATCATCTCCTTAGTGGCGATCAAGGTCGGAACCGGTGTTCCGAAGCCGGTCATGCTGGTGGCACTCCTTACGATCGGCGCCCTGACAGGTGTAATTATTTCCTATAT
>USQV01000133.1 GCA_900556965.1 uncultured Clostridium sp. | reverse complement strand
TGCTGTAAAAAATCAAACTCCAGCGGCGTTAATGCAAATTCGTTTCCCTTTAGAAACGCGATCCGGCGTTTCTGATACAGCGTGACATCTCCGAACCCACACTCATCCTTATTGCTGTCTTCTTCCTCCTGCGCGGAAAAGGCCTCCACACGCCGAAACAATGCCTTCACCCGGGTAACAAGCTCCAGCGGCAGAAACGGCTTTACAAGATAATCGTCGCTGCCGAGGGTGATCCCGGTGATGCGGTCCAGCGGTGAATCCTTTGCCGAAACGATAATGATCGGGACATGGCTCTTTTTCCGGATCTTCGTACAGACCGTGAGCCCGTCGATTCCCGGCATCATTACATCAAGGATGCAAAGATCCGGCATTTTTTCCTCGCAGGCCGCAAGGATCGATTCCCCATCTTCAAAGCATCTGACCTGAAATCCTTCTTTTTCAAGGAAGTTCTGGATCAGAAAGCATATATTTTTTTCATCATCCGCCACATATATCAGTTTTGGCATTCTCCCACCTCCGATCTGCCTTAACTATATCATTTTGGAAACCTGTGGTAAATAGCCTGCCGCAGAATTGCCTCAAATGATTTAACCGAATCAAGTAAGTCCCCTGCTTCAATTGCGAATATCCGCTTGACAATCTAAATATTCATTGTGCTTTTTTCTTTTTAGTAGTAAACTTTATTCAGAACGCTATGCTGTAGGGCAGCTTTGCGCTCTGCAACTCAAAAGACTCTACAAACCTGAAAGGACGGATACAAAAATGAAAGATCTGGAATTTCTCGAGCAGGTGATCAATGAAAAAGCCGCTATGATCTTAGACGCCAACGATAAGATCTGGGAATATGCGGAGCTTGCTTTCCACGAGACAAAATCTGCTGCACTTCTTTGCGACATCCTTGAAAAGGAGGGCTTTACCCTGACGACGGGTGATGCCGGCATCCCGACATGCTTTACCGCAACCTTTTCCTATGGTTCCGGAAAGCCGGTAATGGGAATCCTCGGAGAATATGATGCCCTCTCCTCTCTCAGCCAGAAGGCTGCCGCTACAACAAAGGAGCCGCTGATCGAGGGGGCGCCGGGACATGGCTGCGGACATTGTGCCCTCGGCACAGGTTCACTCGCTGCTGCCCTCGCAGTAAAGGAATACCTCATTGCAAATAAAAAAGACGGAACCATCATCTACTTTGGCTGTCCTGCCGAAGAAGGCGCCGGATCCAAACAGTTTATGGCAAGAGCCGGTATGTTCGATAATGTAGACTTTATCTACACATGGCACCCGGCTACCCAAAATGCTGTTGACTGCTCTCATAATAACGCGATCATGGGTGCAAACTTTGAATTTAAGGGAGTCTCCGCCCACGCCGGCGGATGCCCGTACCTTGGAAGAAGTGCGCTGGATGCCGTAGAGCTTATGAATGTAGGCTGCAACTACTTAAGAGAGCACATGATCCCCGAGGCAAGGATCCATTATGCTTATATCGATGCCGGCGGTACGGCCCCGAATGTAGTTCAGGATCATGCCGTTATCCGCTACGAAGTGCGCTCCCCGAGAGTTTCACAGGTAAAGGAGCTGTTTGAGCGTGTGAAAAATGTTGCCCGGGGCGCCTCTATCATGACCGATACCGAGATGAACTGTGAGCTTGCCATGGCATTTACAGAATATATCCCGAATAATGCCCTCGCCGCAGTGGCAGATGAGTGCTTAAAGGAGGTCGGCGCACCGAAATGGGACGAGGCCGACTATGAGCTCGCAAAAACCTTCCTCCACACCTTCCCGGAGATCACTATGGAGAGTATCCGCAATCAGATCATCGAGACCTACGGAGAAGACAGACTTGAGGAGATCATGGAAAGACCACTGGATTCCGAAATCCACCCCTTCAGCCCCGATAAGGTCAAGCTTACCGCCGGCTCCACAGATGTCGGAGATGTGGGATACGCCGCTCCGACCTTAAATATCTGCGTTGCAACTGCCTGTGTCGGCAATGTCGGACATTCCTGGCAGATGGTTGCCCAGTCCTGCAGCCCCATCGCCCACAAGGGACTTCTCACCGCCGCAAAGGTAATGGCTCTTTCCTGCATCAGAACCATGGATCGTCCGGATGTGATCGAAGCCGCCAAGAAAGAAGTAACAAAGCGAAATGGCGGACATTACACCTGCCCGCTCCCGGACAGCGTAAAGCCGCCCCTCGATACCTATTAATGCCTGAACGCTGTTATCCATTAGAAAAGCGGACACTCAATATGGAGGAAATACTATGAATATTACTATCGCGATCGATTCCTTCAAGGGCAGTCTCTCATCCCTCGAAGCCGGACATGCCATCGAACAGGGAATCAAACATGTTTTCCCTGACGCTTCCGTTACGGTGCGCCCGCTGGCAGACGGCGGCGAAGGAACTGTCGAGGCCCTCGCCTTCGGTATGGGAGGAAACATTGAAACTATTACCGTGACCGGCCCGCTGGGTGATCCGGTGGAATGCCGGTATGGGATCCTCCCGGAAACAAACACGGCGATCCTCGAAATGTCCGGTGCGGCGGGGATCACCCTTGTTCCGGCTGACATGAGAAATCCGCTGAAAACAACAACCTACGGTGTCGGCGAAGTGATCTGTGATGCAATCAAAAAAGGCTGCCGCCGATTCATTGTCGGAATCGGAGGCAGCGCTACCAACGACGGCGGGATCGGCATGCTGCAGGCCCTCGGCTTCGACATTCTGGACTCATCCGGGAAGCCGGTTCCCCACGGTGCAGAAGGTCTTTCCCATATTGCATCGATCTCTGCCGACCATGTGATCCCGGAGCTTTCCCGGTGCAGCTTTCAGATCGCCTGTGATGTAAACAATCCCTTATGCGGCCCTAACGGAGCCAGTGCCATTTACGGCCCGCAAAAGGGGGCAGATGCCAAAATGATCCAAAGCATGGATCGCTGGCTTGCAGATTATGCCGAACTCTGCCGCAAACAGTTTCCGAACGCAGATGCGTCTGTTCCGGGAACCGGAGCCGCCGGTGGAATGGGCTTTGCCTTCCTTACCTTTATGAATTCCTCTCTGGAATCCGGCATCAGCATCATCCTCAAGGAGACCAAGCTTCGCCAATATGTTCGGGATGCAGATATCGTCATTACCGGAGAAGGACGTTTAGACGGCCAGACAGTTATGGGAAAGGCTCCCATCGGTGTTGCCTCTATCGCAAAAGAAGCCGGTAAGCCGGTTATTGCTTTTTCCGGCTGTGTAACTCCGGATGCGGTAAACTGCAACCACGCCGGCATTGACGCCTTCTTCCCGATCCTCCGCACAGTTGTCACGCTGGAGGACGCCATGAAGATGGAGAATGCAAAGAAAAACCTGATCGATACGACTGAACAGGTATTCCGTCTGATCAGGACGGTACAAAATAACGGTTAGAGGAAATAACGATCAACCGCCTGACTGTAACAGAAAAGCCCCGGAAACCTTACGGTTCCGGGGCTATCTTGCGCTTGGACATGCAGTATCTTAACAATACCGACTAAATTTTATATATTTATCTGTAGATCAGCGATTACTCGATGATTGTAGCTACTCTACCAGAACCAACAGTTCTGCCGCCCTCACGGATAGCGAAACGAAGACCCTGCTCCATAGCTACCGGATGAATCAGCTCTACAGTCATCTCTACGTTGTCGCCCGGCATACACATCTCGGTACCAGCCGGTAACTCACAAACGCCTGTTACGTCAGTGGTTCTGAAGTAGAACTGCGGACGATAGTTGTTGAAGAACGGAGTATGACGGCCACCCTCGTCCTTTGTCAGAACGTAAACCTGAGCGGTGAATTTCTTGTGGCATTTTACAGAGCCCGGTTTAACCAGACACTGACCACGCTGGATGTCAGTTCTCTGAACACCACGAAGCAGAGCACCGATGTTATCACCAGCCTCAGCCTGATCAAGCAGCTTACGGAACATCTCGATACCAGTTACAACAGTCTTACGAGTCTCCTCGTGAATACCAACGATCTCAACCTCATCGTTCAGTTTCAGAGTACCACGCTCAACACGGCCGGTAGCAACAGTACCACGACCTGTGATAGAGAATACGTCCT
>USQV01000132.1 GCA_900556965.1 uncultured Clostridium sp. | reverse complement strand
CCGATTTGGAATGGATTTTTGCTTGTAACTATGAAGGTACTGAATAGTTACAAATGATGTTATTCCCGCCTCTGGAAAGCGCCGTTTATCCCCAGCTCCATCCGGTACTTGGCGACGGTCCGTCTGGAAACAGAGATTCCCTCTGCCTCCAGCAGCCTTGAAAGCTGTTCATCACTGTAAGGCTTTTTCTTATCTTCCTTGTCCACAAGGGCCTTCAGCCTTGATTTTACCGCAGTTCTGCTGATGTCACCGCCATCTCCGCCAAAAGCGGATACACCCGTTGTAAAAAGCTCCCTGAGCAGAAGACAGCCGATGGGGGTCAGTATATATTTATCACGGATCGCTCTGCTTACCGTCGATTTATGTATCTCCCTCTCGGCAGCGATCTCCTCTAACGTCATGGGCTTTAGCGGTTCTTTTCCGAGGAAATAGCCGGCCTGACGCTTAAGGATCCCTTCCGTGATCCCGCTTAAGGTCCTTCTGCGCTGGTCTACCGCATTCATGATAAAGCGGGCCCGTTTCAGTTTTTCTTCAAAGTATGCCTTCAGCTCCTCATCCTGAGCCGTTTCCATCATGTGGACATAAAACTCATTGATGCTGATGTTTCCGGCACACTGATCGTTCAGGCTGACCGTCCACTGACCGTCCTGATAGGTCAGTATAATATCCGGAAAAATATACTGGGGGCTTCCTTCCCCGAAGCCGTTTAGCGGCCTGGGTGACAGCTCCCGGAGCACTTGGATGAGCTTCCGCACCTCCATCGAGGAGAGCTTCATGCTTCTTGATATGGAGCTGATCCTTCCGTCTGCCACGTCCTGCAGATGGCTTCGTATAATCTCCTCCAGCTCTTTTTCCTGTTTCCTGCCGCGGATCTGAAGGAGAAGACATTCCTCCAGACCGGAGGCAAAGATTCCCTTTGGCTCCAGTGTTTTTAATTCCCCGATCACCGTCTCCACCTGTTTTGGGGAAACTCCGAGCCTTTTTGCGATCTCCTCTGCTGAGATCAGCAGATAACCGCTCTGCTCTAGGGACTGGATGCAAAAATCCACGATCTTCTGTTTTTTCGCTCCCATCCGTCTCCAATCCAGCTGGTTTGCGATCATTTCTTCTATTTTTTTTCTTCCGTCTTCGGCTTCGTAAAGCTCTCCTTCCCCGTCTTCTTCTCGGGAGCTGCCGTTATAAAAGCGATCATACTCCCGGTAATTGACCGGAAAAGCATTATCCTGACGACTTGCCGAATATTCCACCAGAGGGTTTTCTATTTCTTCATTCTGCAGGAAATCCTGAAGCTCAGTCATAGACATGCTGAGGATATTTAACGACTGCATCTGCACCTGAGACAGGATCTGCTTTGTCTGCAGTGAAAGATCTGTCTTAATTTCCACAATAAAATCCCCATTCCTTTGTATTGAAAGCCGGCAGCATTATCTCTCTGCTGCTTTATCTCTCCCCGGCGCGGTATTTCTCGAGCAGCCGGTTGATCCTCTTTGTCGGATTCAAAAGATCGCTCAGAGAGGAATCGTGATTCAGGTTGTCGATAATGAGTGCGATATATTTACTCATATCGACATCGATATAGTACGGCTTGGACAACAGCTCCGGTGTCTGGTATACCAGATTCGTTGTCAGCACGCGGTCGATGATCCCGTTTTCATAATATTCATCAAACTTTGAAAGTCCGTTTGTAAACAGACCGAAGGTAGTACAGATAAATACCTTTCTGGCTTTTCTTCTCTTTAATTCCTTTGCGGTATCTAACATGCTCTCTCCGGAGGAGATCATATCATCCACAATAATAACGTCCTTTCCCTCTACGCTGCTTCCGAGGAACTCATGGGCAACGATCGGGTTTCTTCCGTTGACGATCCTTGTATAGTCACGGCGCTTATAGAACATTCCCAGATCCAGGCCGAGGACATTGGCAAAGAATACAGCACGTCCCATTCCGCCTTCATCCGGGCTGATGACCATCATGTGTTCGCTGTCGATCTGAAGGTCTTTGAATGTACGGAGAAGACCTTTGATGAACTGGTAAGTCGGACGGATTGTCTCGAATCCATTTAATGGAATCGCATTCTGTACACGAGGATCGTGAGCATCAAATGTGATGATATTGTCAACACCCATACGGACAAGCTCCTGAAGAGCGAGTGCGCAGTCCAGAGATTCACGACTGCTTCTCTTGTGCTGACGGCTTTCATATAAGAATGGCATAATGACGTTAATACGACGTCCTTTTCCACCTACTGCTGCAATAATACGTTTCAAGTTCTGATAATGATCGTCAGGGGACATATGGTTAATATTTCCTGTCAGGGAATATGTCAGGTTGTAGTTACATACATCGACCATAAGATAAAGATCTTTACCACGAACGGATTCATTAATAATACCTTTTGCTTCACCTGAACCAAAACGTGGAACTTTTGCATCGATTAAGTAAGTGTCTTTCTCATAGCCTATGAAAGCGACATCGTTCTTATGAATATGTCCATCTTCCTTTCTCCATTTTACGAGATAATCATTTACTTTTGCTCCCATCTCTGTACAACCGTCAAGAGCGATCAGTCCAAGTGCTCCTACCGGTATATTCTCAAGATTACGATCGTTACGGCGTAACATCATTAGTACCTCCCAGGTTTAATAATTTTTTTTGGATACGGATATCGTCACCGGTAATACGCAGAATTGTATAATTACTGCTGATTCGTGAGAATGTCCGTTCCGAGTAGATTGATTTTATATCCTCCAATGCAAGGTTGGTAGATATTATGGTTGATTTCTGCCTTAATATGCGTTCATTCAGACAAATGAACAACTGGGATACAGTAAATGAATTCGGCAGTTCTGTACCCAGATCATCAATGATCAGCAAGTCACAGTCATAGATGTGTTCAAATACATCAGAATCCTTGTCCTGTCTTTTACCAAATGTATTCTCTGCAAGGATATCAAAAAGTCCGGCTGCTGTAAAGTAAATAACGGAATAAGCGGAATCCATTAATTCTTTTGCGATGCAGTGAGAAAGAAAAGTCTTTCCGACACCGGTATCTCCATACAGTAGTATGTTATGAAATTCTTTAGAAAATGTATCTACGAAGTTGTGACAGACATTTAATGCGGTTTCCATGGATTCCAGAGAAGACCGTCCGGTAAGAGGATCGATATGATTTCTGGAATAATAGGTCAGAGAACAGGTTGAAAAGTTCTCTTTGTCAAGGATATCTTTGAGATTAGATTGCGTATATAAATAATCCACAATCGCTTTTTTGAAACAGTGACATTTATGTGTGCCAATATAACCGGTATCCTTACAGTCCTTACAGGTGTAAACCGGTTCCAGATAATCAGCCGGATAACCCAGAGAAGCAATCAGATTCTGTTTCTCCCTGCGAAGAGCAGCAAGCTGTTCTTTTAATGAAGAGAGAACAGAGGAATCTTCTGCTCCATCATCAGATAAAAGCTGTTTTGCACTTGCTACTGAGATGGAAGAAATCTCGTTGTCTATTTCTGTAAGGCGCGGACATTTTCCGTAGACTTCCTGAATGCGTTCATCCAGAAGATGCTGATTGTGAAACTGTCTGGCATTATATTGCCGGATTAAAGTATCGTATTGTGAATTATTAAGAGACATGAAATGCTCCTTTAGTATTCCTGAAAAAGTGTCTTAATTATTTAAGAGCTGTTTTTCAAGCTGTTCAAAATTATAGGTACGCTGTGAAAAATTGTTAAACCGGTTGGCGGCAGTCTTGTTTACGGTGACATTGCGGGAAGAAGATGCCTTGCTTTTTTTATAAGCAGTGTCTAATATAGCAATATCCTCTAAATGGTGGATATTGCATTTATGCCAGTTCTCTAAGATGGTATCGGCATACTGGAAGCTTGGCTGATTTGTCGCCTGCAGTGTCCGTTTGCATGCCTCGGAAATGATATCCAGTGTAAATCCAAACTGGCTGGTCCATTTATCTACCAGTTCAAGTTCGTATTCGGCCAGCTTTCTGCCGCTGATTCCAAATGCCTTCATGACACCATAATGTGTCTGCTTATAGGCACTGGAAGAACGTCTGGCATCTTCCGCGGTACGGATAGAAGAAGCAGACCAGGAAAGGGCAATCTTGTCCATATAGCGGATGCTCTTATG
>USQV01000131.1 GCA_900556965.1 uncultured Clostridium sp. | reverse complement strand
GTGTAAACAGCATATTCATCTGCTCATCCCGCGTTTCTATCCCATATTCCTTCCAGAGCTTTTTATCAAAGCTGTTGCTGCAAAGCACCGAATACCGGCCGACACATTTCATTCTCCGGTCAAAATTATTCAAAAAATCTTTATCGATCATCTTTTATCACCAATCGTGTTCATTTAAAATTTCCTGCGGAATGTATTTTCCCATAGCAAGCAGCTCCATGATCTGATGCCTCCGCTCCTCATCAAATTCCGACAGAAAGATCGTTCCGATATTGGCATTCTGCTTTTCCTTCATGTCCGGCAGCCCGGAAAATCCAAGCTGCTGCGCCTTATCTAACATTCTTTCATACGCCTCTTTAAAAATATGGATCCCGCTCTCCCGATACTGCTTTTGTTCAAGCAAATGTTCATAGATCAGTATCCCCTCATAGTCAAGATCTCCGAAGTAAAGCAATGTATTCCTTCCCCAAAAGTAACGTTCCGCACCATTGATATAATCCTCAAAGGTCTTCCAGATTCCTTTTCCTGCTCCGTAGATCACCGTACCGAACTCCGTTCCCATGATCCGGGTATTTCCGGCATTTATATATCTCCGGATGTCAAAAAAAGTATCCTTATTCTCTACGATCAAAATATTCTGCGGTGTCTGCTTGGAACAGGAATAATAGGAAAGCGGCTCTGATGTTTCATAAAATGCCAGCGTTTCCGGATCGATCGCAACTCTCTTACAAAACTCAAGACCTCCCTCCCTCTGAAAATACTTCTCCCTGTGGAAAATCTCAAAGCTGCGCTCATTCATTGTTTCCTTAATCCGCAAAAGCTCCGAGTGATCCTTTAGATAGTCACTCAAAAGCTGCAGCTTTTCCCGGTCTCTCTCGTAACACTCCGGATGCTCCCGGTAATAGGACGTATTGATCCGGGGATGATACCGATATTTCAGCTCCTCATAAAGCTCCGAGTGATCCGCCTCTTTTTCATATTCCCAAAAGCTTAACGGCAGTGCCGGCTTCCGTCCGTTATTCCTTGCACTTTTCATCGGAACGAGCTCTCCGTTCACGATCCGCCGCATAACATATTCATAAAACTTTGAATAATCTGCCTCCGAAAACTCCGCGGACAGATCCTTTAAGTAGACCTTATGCTTCTTCATTTTTTCACTGCTCCGTTCATGACTAGCCCTGCCGCTCTGTCATACTGTCATACTCTCAACTCCATAATAACACGGCCGGGAAGAAATAACCACTCCCTCTGTCTTCCCGGATCATTTTTCATCTCCTAGAGCAGTTCTCCGTAATGACGGACATAAGCCTTTTTCAAGCCGGTTGCCCATTATTTGGAACCAATTACCCAACTCCAGAAAATAATAAATCCAAGGGGCGGGAATATCAGCGATGCGATAAATGCAAGCCCTATACAAATAACAGCAACTACTCCCGAGCCGGAAGAACTGATCCCGCCGCATCTTCTTCCATCGCAGTTGCAATATGGCCCTTCACAATGACTGTCATGAAATCCATTACTATCAAATCCTTTTTCTGACATAACGTGTCCTCCTCCTTTAATGCTTCTCAGTCGGGGACCTAACTCTCACTGAAACAAATTAGCGATATTCACCACCTGAAAGAGGTGGAAGTCTTATCTGCGGTAAA
This sequence comes from uncultured Clostridium sp., assembly GCA_900556965.1. Next base: position 2,492 of record USQV01000131.1, on the reverse strand, counting down.
GCGGACATTCGCAATCCGCTTCGCTACTTGCTCATGAACGCAGTCGCTTCGCGATCTGTCAGTGGGAGCTTTCAACTGCGCACTTGAAGCGGGGGAATACTTATCTGCGTTCAAATACCACTTTACCGTTGAGAACAGTCATGGAGCAGTCAAGGAGTGCGTGGATATCCTTTAACGGATCCTTTTCAAAGATCGCAAAGTTGGCCTTTTTGCCGGGAGTGATGGAGCCGTGGGTATCCTGAACACTTAAAAGCTCAGCGGCGTTGATCGTACCGCACTGGATCGCTTCCATCGGTGTCATTCCGTTTTCAACCATAAGAACCGCCTCGAAGCCGGTCATGTCATATTTGTTGAACGGAGTACCGGCATCGGTACCAAGGGCGATCTTTACGCCTGCTTTGTGGGCGCGGCGGAAGGTATCCTGATGCGCTTCGATCGTCTTTTCTACCTTTTTGACCATGAAATCCGGGATTCCGGCATCTGTTCCGTAATACTTGATCCAGTAGGGTGCAGCCAATGTGGGAACAAAGAATACATTATGCTCTTTCATAAAATCGAAGCACCAGTCATCCATGAAGAAGCCGTGTTCAATGGAATCAATACCGGCACGGAGTACATTTTTGATTCCGGTCATGCCCTGAGCATGAGAAAAGGTTTTAGCCCCAGCTTTGTGGGCTTCTTCGATTGCGGCACGAAGTTCCTCCTCCGTGAGCTGTGGGGAACCGGGCTCAACACCTTTTGTCATAACACCGCCGGTAGCCATGAGCTTGATCCAGTTAGCACCGGCCCTTAACTGCTCTCTGGCAGCCTTTCTGCATTCATCCGGGCCGTCAGCTTCACGTCCGGTATCATAACCGTGTCCGCCGGTCATACAGATACAGCGGCCTGATGTCTGCATTTCCGGAGCCACGACCTCACCCTTCTGCTGGGCGTTATGGATATCGATATCAATATAGTTTGTAGCGCCTGCGTCACGAATATAGGTAACACCGGAGTTCAGGAGAGTTGTCAGATTTTTGATGGCGCGGATGGTAATAGCGGCATCAGAAATTGTTTCAGAAACCCCTGTTCCGGCATCTGAGCACATATGTACGTGGCAGTTGAAAAGTCCGGGGATCATAGTCTTTCCGCCAAGATCCACTACGTCGGCGCTCTCCGGGGCAGAGATATTGGCCCCTACTTCTTTGATGATGCCGTTCTCAACAAGGACTGCGCCGCCGGAGATAACGGTTTCATTAACCACGTCCACCACGTTGGCATTTTTAAATAAAGTTACCATTTCGATTCCTCCTGTATGTGATTTCACTGAACGCATCAAAAAATCACTTTTTCTTTTTATTGTATCAAATCTGATGAATAATAGCCAGACATTTTTGCGGCGTTTGTGAAAAGTATATAAATTCCTGAACATTTTTCGTGAAAACATACAGATTTTTCTTGATTAAAAGCCATATAGTGAATATAATGATGCTAGGGTCAAAAGGTCTAAACTCACATGAGCTTGCTTATAGGTGGGTGAAAGACCTTGGTACCCGCCCCGATATGAGCATAAAAGTGGGATGTCAATCCCACGATATGCGAATATCAGAGAGGATTGCGGGAGTGTGAAGCACGTAGCAATCCGTAGGCATCACAAAGCCCTGACGGGGTTTGAATGATAAGAAATAGAAAGAGGATAATATGAACGAGAAGGCATATAAGACAATGAGCCTTGCAGGTGCGGCCGGAATCACAGTCGGGATCATTGTGATGGTCACAGGCGTGGCTGCAGGAATTATCTCCATTGTCAGCGGAGCAAAGTTATTAAAAGACAAAAAAGGACTTACGTTTTAAAATCTGATAAAATCAGAGGATAAGACATTTGACTGGACGGAAAGGAAGCAATATTTTTGAATTCCAGAAAAAGAAAGGCATTCAGAGGACTTGGGAAAGTATTATTTGTCCTTTACATCGGGTTCCTGATATATTTTCTTATATTTTCCGACTGGTATGGCAGAACGGGCGAGATGCAGGAATACCATTATAATCTCGTCCTGTTCAAAGAAATCAAGAGATTTTGGCAGTACCGGCATCAGTTGGGATTTTTTGCCATGTTCACGAACCTGTTTGGAAATGTAATTATATTTATACCATTCGGGTTCTTTTTACCTATGGCAAGCAAATATCGTAGCTGTTTTGCGACACTGTTCTGGAGCTTTGGATTAAGCTTGTGTGTAGAAACATTTCAGCTTCTTACGAAAGTCGGAAGTTTCGACGTAGATGATATTCTACTTAACACGATCGGAGGAGTTGCAGGTCATATTATATTTGTGATCTGTGTAGCAATAAGGAGGAGACATGTTCGGAAAAGATAAGAAAAAACGAAGCAGACGTGTAAATACAAAATATGGCCAGAAGACTTTGAAACATGCGAGAAAGGGAATCCAATCCTGCATGATGGCTGTGCTTTGTGCAGTGATTTTAATTGTGATGATTCTTGTGTCATTTCTGAT
>USQV01000130.1 GCA_900556965.1 uncultured Clostridium sp. | reverse complement strand
ATAAATGCACGATCCGGTCCTGGTTTTGTAACTACATTCCCATTCACTTCAATAATTCCTTCTGTCGGTTTCTGGAATCCGGCAACAATCGTAAGTGTTGTTGTCTTGCCACAGCCAGACGGTCCCAACAGACATACGAACTGCCCTTCTTCTATTTCAAAAGAAACATCTTTTAACACCTGATTGTCAGACTCACCTTTTCTTCTTCCTTTAAAATTTTTTGATATTCCCTGTACTGAAATTGACATTTTCTTCGACTCCTTCTCTAGTTTTTTGCTTCCAATGGTAAAAATTTTATCTGTTTCTCTTCGACCCATTCTTTACTTACTTTTAATTTTTTAGCCAGATAACACGGGTCATTCAATTTTTCAACTGCTTTGTTATAGCTTTCTATAAAATTACGAAATGCTTCCGTCTGTTCAAATTCCTTATCTACGATCAATACATAAGAAATGTAGTCGTTATCTGAAAGAGGCATCGTCGCAATATCGCTGACTTCTGCCGCCTTTGTAATATCCAGAACTGCCGCATCTACCTGCTCATCTTCCATGGCATACAGAATACCTTTCTGTGTAATCTCATCAAATTCTTCAATCTGAGGATATGCAGCCTTTGCAAGTGCTTTTTCCTGCTGTCTGCTCAAAGCCGTTCTTCGCAGTACATGCAGCGGTATATACGCCGTTTCCGGTCGGAGAGGATGAAAGTCTGCTTCAGTCCCTGCTCGATGGAGGTGATGCAGCGGGGATTCTTGCAATGGATCACGTTTACAAGGCGGTCAGGAAGACTTAAACGGCGCTTTTCAACGATCTCATTGTCACGGATGATATTGACGGTAATGTTATGGTCAATGTAGCCGAGCACATCCAGATCGAGAGTATCTAATGGGGCTTCGATCTTGATAATATCCTTTCGTCCCATTTTGCTGCTCTTTGCATTTTTAATGATTGCAACGGTATAATCCATTTTGTCAAGGCCGAGATGGCGATAAATATCCATGCTTTTTCCTGCCTGGATATGGTCGAGGACAACTCCTTCTTTCAGTCCGCTGATATTTAACATGGCAGTTCCACCTCCAATAAAGTCAGGATAAGGGCCATACGAACGTATACGCCGTACTGCGCCTGTTTGAAGTAGGCAGCTCTCGGATCATCATCCACATCGACGGAGATCTCATTGACCCGGGGAAGCGGATGCAGGATGAACATATCCGGTTTCGCAAGCTTCATTTTCTCCGTATCCAGAATGTAGCAATCCTTCATGCGGATATAATCTTCTTCGTTAAAGAAACGCTCCTTCTGCACTCTGGTCATATAGAGGATGTCCAGATCCTCCATGGCATCATCCAGATTGGTGGTTTCTTTATAACTGATATGGTTGGCTTCGAGAACGCTCTCGCGGATATAATCGGGAATACGAAGCTCAGGCGGAGAAATGAGGACAAAGCGGATACCCGGATAGCGGACGAGGGCGTGGATCAGAGAATGAACGGTACGTCCGAATTTAAGGTCTCCGCAAAGACCTACGGTCAGATCGCCAAGACGTCCTTTTAAGCTTTTAATTGTCAGAAGATCGGTGAGAGTCTGGGTCGGATGCTGATGGCCGCCGTCACCGGCATTGATAACGGGGATAGAAGATTTAGAAGCAGCAACAAATGCGGCGCCTTCTTTCGGATGTCGCATTGCACAGATATCTGCATAACAGGAAACAACGCGGATCGTATCGGAAACACTCTCGCCTTTTGCAGCAGAGCTGGAATCCGCAGAGGAGAAGCCGAGTACGGAGCCGCCGAGATTCAGCATTGCTGCCTCAAAGCTCAGGCGAGTTCTGGTGCTGGGCTCAAAAAAAAGAGTCGCCAGCTTTTTTCCGTCACACAGGTGAGAATACTTAGAGCGATTCTTTTCAATATCAGAAGCCAGATCCAACAGTCTGTCGGTTTCTTCCACGGTCAGATCAAGTGGACTGAGTAAATGTCGCATAGGAAGTTCTCCTTTCTGTATTTAAAACAGGATTTTCTTATCGTTGCCATTATAACGGATATGCCCCGGAAATACTATACTTTTTTTAAAAAAAATATGTTATAATTAACGGAACAGAGATAAGCGGATCAGTGATATCTGCTTTTACTGATGAAAAGGTTCGTGGTGGAGGAACGTATGAAAAAGAGTATGGAACAGATCGTGACGGAAGGACAGGCCGCAAAATGTGAGACAACGGAGGAATTATTCCTTTTATGGCAGCTTATGCAGCAGATGGAGGAGGATCCCTTTGGAACGACCTGTTATGGGGAGATCGAGCCGCGCTGCTTCCATATAGATGGGATCATCTCGGAAAAAAACTTTATGGGTACGCTTTATATCCTGAAGGAGCCCAATATGCGGAAATATATTCAGCAGGGGCAGACAATGCCGGTAATATCCGATATTAGAAAGGATTTCCGAAAAGGTCATAGTCCGTCCGGAGAAGCAGAATATATGGAATATCTGGCCGGGATGCAGGAGATCATCGAGGGTGGAAAGGACTGTACCGAAAAGGGAAGAAGAAAAAACGCAGAGCTTTTAAAGAAGGCAGCCGTGCTTTACATAAATAAAAGGGGCGGAAAAGGAGCAGCGGATGAGATCAGCATGCAGTATGGGCAGTATTACCTTGAATTTATCAAACGTCAGATCCGTCTTTTAAAGCCAAAGACGATCGTATGCTGCGGAGAGGAGATCTTCCGCATGATCGTGATGGAAGTATTCCAAAACAAGAAACAGAAGAAAAACCGGGAAATATACATGAAATGGAAAAATGTGATCGAGGATGATCTGTTTTTTGCGGATGCCAGCTACAGACATACCGGAAACCAAAGTCAGGCCGAGGTGCGCGTCGTCCGCATGTGGAGCCCTGCCTACAGAGTGAACAACGGTCAGTATGTTTCGGTTGAAGAATATCTGAGAGAATTTGGAAAACGTGTGGCAAAAATCTGTCCGCCCGGACAAAATTCGTAAGAATTGTTAAAAAATATTATATAGATTCAAGAGTATTCTTTCGATATAATATGATTACCAAATAAAAGGGCGAGAGGGAAAATAAGTGGAGAATCGAAAACCGGGAGAACCTGTTATCCAGGTGAAAGACCTTTACAAAATATATCGCATGGGAGACAGCAAAGTCTACGCCTTAAATGGTGTGGACTTTACTATATCTCGAGGAGAATTCTGTGCAATTACCGGGCCGTCAGGATCGGGAAAATCTACGCTTTTAAATATGCTGGCAGGGCTCGAACATCCCTCAAAGGGAGAGATCGTAATTGCCGGAAAGCATATTGAAAAGCTAAACGAACGACAGCTTGTCGCCTTCCGGAGAGAGCGGGTAGGCTTTATCTTCCAGTCCTACAATCTGATCGCCACAATGAATGCGATAGAAAATGTAGCCCTTCCGTTGTCCTTCCGGGGAATGGCACGAAAAGAGCGCACCCGGAGAGCAAAGCAGTATTTAAAGCTGGTGGGTCTGGAAAAATTCATGTATCACATGCCAAACCAGATGTCCGGAGGTCAGCAGCAGAGAGTGGGAATAGCCAGAGCATTGGCAGTGGATCCCCAGATCATATTCGCAGATGAGCCCACCGGCAACCTGGATTCCAAAACGACAATGGACGTTTTAAGGCTGATGCAGACTATTGTTCGGGAGAGAAACCAGACACTGGTTATGGTTACTCATGACAATAATCTGGCAACCTACGCAGATCGTATATTTAAGATCATTGACGGAAAGATCGTCAGCATAGAAGAAAATCACAGAGAAGTCGATCTGATGGCCTTAGATAAGATCATAGAGCAGGCGGCCGCATCAGAGAAGAATGGATAAATGCGATAAACAGGAGGGGGAGAGTATACAATGAAAAGCAGAGGAAAAAAACTGATTTTATGGCTTCTGGCGGCGGCGCTGATGATAGGGGCCATGCCGGCAGCTGTTCTTGGTGACGAAAAGGACATGGAGATACCACCGGTCTATCACCGGGATGACGATAATGAAACAGTGCGTATCGTAATCGGAAAGACGCCGAATATCACGATCGGAAAGACATCAACGATTTCTGTTGCCGTTAAAAATACGTCGGCAGCGGATTGGATCGAAAGCGAGATCTGGATCGCTCAGGAAAGCGAGTTTAAGGATTATTATGAACAGATCGATGAAACGGAGGATGGGGATATCATCAAA
>USQV01000129.1 GCA_900556965.1 uncultured Clostridium sp. | reverse complement strand
GGCATCAAGATGGCAGAGGAAGCCGCTGAAACCTACGGATATAAGGTAAATGAAAAATTCCATAAGATCTTTACCGAATACCATAAAACACATAATCAGGCAGTTTTTGATGCCTATACTCCGGAAATGAAGGCTGCCCGCCATTGTCATATCGTGACAGGACTTCCGGACACCTACGGCCGCGGAAGGATCGTCGGAGACTACCGCCGTGTGGCGCTTTACGGCATCGATTTCCTGATCGAGGAGAAAAAGAAGGATCTGAGCCTTTGCGGAAACGGAGCCATGTATGATGATATCATCCGCCAGAGGGAGGAGATCTCAGACCAGATCCGGGCGTTAAAGGGAATGAAGGAGATGGCTAAGATCTATGGATACGACATTTCCGCTCCCGCCGTGAATGCCAAAGAGGCGATCCAGTGGCTCTATTTTGGCTATCTTGCTGCGGTTAAGACCCAGAATGGCGCGGCGATGAGCGTGGGACGTATTTCCACATTTATTGATATCTATTTAAACCGTGATCTTGAGGAAGGCGTGCTCACAGAGGAAAAAGCACAGGAATTGATCGATCACATGACCATGAAATTCCGTATGGTAAAATTTGCCCGGATCCCGTCCTACAACCAGCTTTTCTCCGGAGATCCGGTATGGGCGACACTTGAGGTTGCAGGTCTCGGACAGGATGGGCGCCACATGGTCACCAAGACTGACTACCGCTTCCTTCATACCTTAGAGAACATGGGGCCATCCCCGGAGCCGAACCTGACGGTGCTTTATTCTTCAAGACTCCCGGAGAACTTTAAAAAGTACGCGGCAAAGATCTCTGTGGACACCTCCTCCATCCAGTATGAAAATGATGACGTGATGCGTCCGGTATGGGGAGATGATTACAGCATCTGCTGCTGTGTTTCTGCAACCCAGACAGGAAAGGAAATGCAGTTCTTCGGTGCCCGTGCAAATCTGGCAAAGTGCCTGCTTTACGCCATCAACGGCGGTAAGGATGAAAAATATACCGATAAGAACGGAAAGCCGATGCAGGTCGGCCCGGAATACGCACCGATCACTTCCGAATACCTCGATTATGATGAGGTTATGCATAAATATGATCTGATGATGGATTGGCTCGCAGGGTTTTATGTTAATATCCTGAACCTGATCCAGTACATGCACGATAAATATTACTATGAGGCAGCCGAGATGGCTCTCATCGACACGGATGTACGGCGTACCTTCGCAACCGGTATTGCAGGCTTCTCTCATGTAGTCGATTCCCTTTCTGCGATCAAGTATGCAAAGGTAAAAGTCATTCGTGATGAGAACGGAATGGCTTCCGGCTTCGTAACAGAGGGAGATTTCCCACGCTACGGAAATGATGATGATCGTGCGGATGATATTGCAGTATGGCTGTTAAAGTCATTTTTAAAGAAGGTAAAGAAATACCATACCTACAGAAATTCAGAGCCGACCACCTCCATCCTTACGATCACCTCAAATGTGGTATACGGCAGGGCAACAGGCGCTCTCCCGGATGGACGCGCCGCTTTCACCCCATTTGCTCCGGGAGCTGCTCCGTCCTATGGAGCCGAGCAGAACGGACTTTTGGCTGCATTAAACTCCGTTGCGAAGCTTCCGTATGAATATGCACTTGACGGAATCTCCAACACAGAGACAATCGCTCCGGGTGCTCTCGGACATTCCGAAGACGAAAGAAAGAATAATCTTGTCCATGTCCTCGACGGCTACTTTGATCAGGGGGCACATCACTTAAATGTTAATGTATTTGGGCTTGATAAGCTTAAGGATGCTATGGAGCATCCCGAGAAGCCGGAGTATGCAAACTTTACGATCCGTGTTTCCGGCTATGCAGTGAAATTTATTGATCTGACAAGAGAGCAGCAGCTGGATGTGATCGCCAGAACTTGCCACGAGACGATGTAAAATAAGAAGCAGGCTCTGGTAGAAAGGAAAACAATTATATGGAAACAACAGGCTACATTCACTCTATCGACAGCTTTGGATCTGTAGATGGCCCCGGCGTGCGGTTCGTGATCTTTCTTCAGGGCTGCCGCATGCGGTGCAGATACTGCCACAATCCGGATACATGGAGTCTGGAAGGAGTATCCAAAGCTTGTCCGGACACGGCTTCCTGTCCTTCCGGGCAGAATAAGCCGTTGCTTGTGGATGAGCGGACACCGGAGGATCTGCTTCGTCAGGCGCTCCGCTACAAAAGCTATTGGGGAAAAGAAGGGGGGATCACCGTCAGCGGCGGTGAACCCCTCTTACAGTTGGACTTTGTTACAGAGCTTTTCCGTCTTGCAAAGAAGCAAGGCGTAAACACAGTGCTTGATACAGCAGGACAGCCGTTTCAAAGAGAAGAAGCGTATCTTTCAAGACTCATGGCTCTTATGGAAAACACAGATCTAGTAATGCTGGATATTAAGCATATCGATCCGGAGAAGCATCGTACACTTACCGGCCACCCGAATGACAATATCCTTGAATTTGCCCGCTTTTTGAATGAGATCGGAAAAACGGTATGGATCCGTCATGTCCTCGTCCCCGGGGTGAACGACACGGAGGAGGAGCTTTTCCGGCTTCGGTCTTTTTTGGATACACTTTCCAATGTAAGAAGGGTGGAAATACTCCCCTATCATACGTTAGGGATATATAAATGGGAATCCTTAGGGATCCCGTATACGTTAAAGGAGGTTAAGCCGCCAACCGAAGAAGCGCTAAAACACGCCGAAAAAATTTTGGGAGCGGTATAAAAGCTGCAAAAAGCCTAATATCGGTCAAAATGAGCCGCTGCGGAAAGTCAAATGCCGGGCAGCCCAATATCGGCCAAATGAAATTTGCCTTGTGCCACCGCTGAAATTGTACTATAATAAAGTGGAATTGTTTCGTTTGATATGAAATCACAGTGCATGCACTGAAAGGAGATAATAAAATGCTTGACGGAAAGAAGATTTTATTTAGCGGAATGCAGGCTACCGGTAATCTGACCCTCGGAAACTACTTGGGAGCTTTAAAAAACTGGGTTACGATCTCAGATGACTATCAGACATTTTTCAGCGTTGTGGATATGCATTCCATCACGGTACGGCAGGATCCGGCAGAACTGAGAAAGCGTGCAAGAACACTTTTAACGCTCTATATTGCAGCAGGACTTGATCCGGATAAGAACTGTATCTATTATCAGTCTCATGTATCCGGACATGCGGAGCTGGCATGGATCCTGAACTGCTTTACCTATATGGGAGAGCTGAACCGTATGACACAGTTTAAGGATAAGGCGGCAAAGCATGCGGATAATATCAATGCCGGTCTGTTTACCTATCCGGTTCTGATGGCGGCAGATATCTTATTATATCAGGCCGATGTGGTACCGGTGGGAATCGACCAGATGCAGCATCTTGAGATCACAAGAGATATCGCCACCCGTTTCAATAACATCTACGGCGATGTATTTACGATTCCGGAGGCTTATATCGGAAAATCCGGTGCAAAGATCATGAGCTTACAGGATCCGTCAAAGAAGATGTCAAAATCGGACGAAAATCCGAACGGCAGTATTTATCTTATGGATGATCCGGATACCATCATCAGAAAATGCAAACGTGCAGTAACAGACTCCGAAGGAACGATCCTCTACAGAGATGAGCAGCCGGGCGTAAAGAACCTTATCGATATCTACAGCGCCTGCACCGGAAAAACACCGGCAGAGGTTGAAAAAGAATTTGACGGAAAGGGCTATGGTGACTTTAAGCTGGCAGTCGGAGAAGCTGTTGTCAGTGCTCTTAAGCCGCTTCAGGATCGTTTCGCAGATTACAGCAAAAATAAGGATTACATCGACAGAGTGATCAAGGAGAATGCGGAAAAGGCATCCTACTTCTCCAACAAGACACTTAGAAAAGTACAGAAAAAGATCGGATTCCCGGAGCGGATCCGCTAAGCTCCCAGATGAGGTAGACGGCTTATGAAATTACTAACGTATGAGATAGACAAGAAAGAACTCGTAGGCGTACTTAACCGGGAAGAAACGTTTGTATATCCTCTCTCCGCGGCCGATATGGATTACCGGACAATGAAGGACGTGATCAGTGAGATCAGCCCGTCGGAGATGGAGTTACTGGAGCATATCTCCGGGCTGCCGCCTTATGAGGTGGCAAATGCGGCCCCGTTGGAGGAGATTCGGCTCCTTGCTCCTATAC
>USQV01000128.1 GCA_900556965.1 uncultured Clostridium sp. | reverse complement strand
CAGCAAGTGCGCAGACCTACTGAACAGTTACCATCATTTCATAATTTACAACTTTACAGACATCATGGAGGATCATCATGGCATTTACATTTAAGAGCCTGCTCCCGACACCGGAGCTGATCAAGGCGGAATTTCCGCTGGCAGCATCGGCTGTAGAGCAGAAGGCACAAAAGGATAAAGAGATCGCGGACGTACTGAAGGGAGAGAGTGATAAATTTCTTGTCATTATCGGGCCCTGCTCGGCGGACCGGGAGGACGCTGTCTGCGAGTATATGGAGCGTCTGGCAAGGGTCAATGAGAAGGTCAAGGACAGACTTCTTATCATTCCCCGTGTATACACAAATAAGCCGCGAACCACCGGAGGCGGCTACAAGGGAATGCTGCATCAGCCAAATCCGGAGAAAAAACCGAATATGTATGAGGGGCTCGTTGCGATACGTAAGCTCCACATGCGTGTACTCGGTGACTATGGCTTTTCGACGGCAGATGAGATGCTGTATCCGGAGAATTACAGCTATCTGGATGATGTACTGTCCTATATCGCGATCGGTGCCCGCTCTGTAGAGAATCAGCAGCATCGCCTTACGGCCAGCGGAATCGATGTTCCGGTAGGAATGAAAAATCCGACCGGCGGTGATCTCGGGATCATGTTAAATGCGGTATATGCGGCACAGCATGGTCACGATTTTATCTATCGTACCATGGAGGTTCAGACAGACGGAAACCCACTGGCCCATACGATCCTTCGAGGAGCTGTCAGCAAACACGGACAGTGTATCCCCAATTATCATTATGAGGATCTGGAGCTTCTCCTTGAGTTATATGGGGAGAGGGAGCTGGTCAATCCTGCCTGCATCGTAGATGCCAACCATTCCAATTCCAATAAGCGTTACGAGGAGCAGATCCGTATCGTAAAAGAGGTACTGCACAGCCGCCGCCACTCCCCGGATATCCATAACTTTGTAAAGGGCGTTATGATCGAGAGCTATCTGGAGCCGGGAAGTCAGAAGATCGGTGAACATATATACGGAAAATCCATAACAGATCCATGTCTGGGTTGGGAGGAATCCGAGCAGCTGATCTACGATATCGCAGAAGGAATATAATCTAACTAAAATAAGACCGGAATATTTCCTATCAAACAGTGAAGGAAAGTATTCCGGTCTTTTTTTGTCGACTTCTACTGCCGACAGAGCCGTTTACAGGTTTGTTGATTTTGGAAGGGTAAATATAAACTCGGAGCCCACATTTTCGGTGCTGACGACGTCGATGTTTTCTCCATGAGCCTGAATGATCTCTTTTACGATGGATAAGCCAAGACCGGTTCCCTTTTTGTCTTTTCCGCGGGAGGCATCTGATTTATAAAAACGATCCCATATCTTTTTGATACTGGTTTTTGAGATCCCCACGCCGGTATCTTTGACGGAGACAAATACTTTTTCATATTTGGGAGTGGTCTGAATGTAAATGACGGAGTTATCGTGGCTGAATTTGATCGCATTATCGATCAGATTATAAAGCACCTGCTGGATCTTTCCGAGGTCTGCAAAGACCATCTGGACGTCATTGGCAAAGGTAAGATCCAGAACGATGTTTTTGGCATTGCAGAGGCCCTCAAAGGTAGCAGCGGTATCCTTGATAACACGGTTTATATCAAAATTGCTGCGGGAGAGAAAGCCCTTGCTGTCAAGGGAATTCAGTGCCAGCATGCCCTCCGTCAGCTTGTTAAGCCGCTTTGTCTCAAAGATTACGATATTGAGATATTTGCTCTGCAATTCCGGAGGTATCGTCCCGTCGAGGATCGCTTCAAGATATCCCTTGATCGAGGTAAGCGGAGACCGGAAATCATGGGATACGTTAGCGATAAAGGATTTCTGATACTCCTCCATTTTATTGAGCTCGCTGGACATGTAATTTAATGTATTGGCGAGGTAGCCCATCTCATCGTTTGTCTGTACCTTGATCGAATAGTCCAGATTTCCGTTGGCATATTCCATGGCTCCTGCCGTGATTCTCTTTAATGGCACATAGACAATCCGTGCAAAGACCAGAAGAATGATGAGGGACAGGAGAAACAGGATCACAGCGGTCAGGTACACAATGTTTAAGATCCGGTACTGATCCCTCTGGACGGATGACATGGGAAGATGGACGGTCACATATCCGTAGGTGTTGAAGTTTCCCGTAATGGGCGCAAGAACGGACAGAGACTGCTCATCAAGCATTCCGAAAAAATCGCCGATCATATAATAATTGCTTCCGGCAGCAGTAGGATCAAAGGAATCTACCGCTATGCCAAGATGGGAAGCCGAGGCTGTTTCGGCAACAACAGTTCCTCTGCTGTCCAGTACCCATACGCTGGCACCGAGATAAGTGGCAACCGCCTGAAGCTGCGGATTGGCGGTATCCAGCGTGATCTTTTTGCCCTGATAGATATTGCTGTAGGTGGAGGCCAGAAGATTGGCCTCATTATACATGGCATTTGATTCCTTATCGATCAGGTAGTGTTGGGTCAGATGGGAGGAAAAGGTCGCAATGGTAACAAAGCCCAGAAGTCCGAACAGAAGGTACCCTAAAATAAACTTTGTATAAAGAGAATGCGTCATCGTTTGACCTCGAATTTATAGCCGATCCCCCAGACGGTGGTAAGCGCCCAGTCATCACTGTCATTGATCTTCTCCCGGAGACGTTTTATATGCACATCGACCGTTCTGGTATCACCGATATATTCGTAGCCCCAGATATGGTCCAGAAGCTGCTCTCTTGTGAATACCTGATTGGGAGAGGATGCCAGAAAATATAAAAGCTCCAGCTCCTTGGGAGGCATGTCGACAGAGCGTCCCTTATATAAGACGGAATAGTTGGTAAGATTAACGACCAGATCCGGGTATTCCACAAAGTCACCCTGCTGGCTGGGAGTAAGGCTCCCGGCAGGGGCCGGCTGATAGCGGCGTAAAACAGCCTTTACCCGTGCAACCAGCTCTTTGGAATCGAAGGGCTTTATCATGTAGTCATCGGCGCCGAGCTCCAGCCCAAGAACCTTATCGAAGATCTCTCCCTTGGCGGACAGCATGATGATGGGAACCTGGGAGGAGATGCGAAGCTCTCTGCATACCTGATAGCCGTCCATGCCCGGGAGCATGAGATCCAGAAGCACCAGATTGGGCTTAAATACCGGAAATTCCTTCAGGGCAGACTCGCCATCTCCGACGATCTTTGTTTCATAGCATTCTTTTATCAGATACAGAGAGAGCGTGAGATCACGGATGCATGGTATGATTTTTTGAAGGAATACCGTCAAAAATTAAAAAATTCTTTGCAGGCAAAAGGAATTTTTGAAACGATTCTTGCAGAAAAAGCAGCGTCAGATGAGCAGAACGAGAAACAGCAGTTTGTCTCAAAAGCACAGAGTGACCGTGCACGCAGCCTGAACGAAAAATTGAAGGAATGTGCGAAAAAGATTGCAGCCGAGGAAACAATTAATATAGAAGAAACTGCTTTATTTGCGCTCGCAAAAGAGCCGTTTGACGCACAGTGTGAAAAACTGCAAAGCCTTGAAAATCAAGGGATTGAAACCTTAGAACATGCATTTACATTTATGGAGCAGGCATTTTCGGATGGACAGGAAATGGTAGTTTTTGTGACAGAACTTACGATCACACCGGAGATCGCGGTCTTCTTAAGTGAGCATCGCATAGAGCGTTATGAAACATATAAAAATCAGCTCCTGATCGGCACAAAACGCGCAGAAATTCTGTCTGAGATCGCAAGAGATTAAGACTGTTTCCAGATTTTTTGGGGAAAAATTAATGGAAGTTGCATAAAAATAAGCAGAAAAGCTCACAATAATTGTAATATCTGACTGTTTCTGCTTTAACGCGAAAAAGTTATAACTGACTCGTTAGTAGATTATTTACACAAATGAAAAAAATATATGGTAAAATTCAAAGAAATTTTCTCAGCACAGTTCCTGAATGAGAAATTTGACTTTTGGGAATAATTGAGTATGATAGGGTTTTGTAATGAAGCGGCAGATAAATTTTTGGTTTATCTGTCGTTTTACTATGTTATGTATCATTCTTGAGGAAAGGAGAAAAATGAGAAAAAAAATATTGGACGCAGCATTACTTTTTGCTTTCGCATTGTGCTTGATTGTTACGTCCAACATTCAGGAAGAGGCAGCATATGTTGCAGAGCTTGAGAATGAGGCAGTAC
>USQV01000127.1 GCA_900556965.1 uncultured Clostridium sp. | reverse complement strand
CGCATCATAAAGTGCTCTCTTACAGTCATCTCCTACAAATCTGATCAGTCCTTCTTCTACACCTTCTGCAAATGACATATATTTTGCTCCGGTCAGAACGTCTGTCTTCTGGATCTCTTCGTATACGATTGCAGCCGCATCGTCTGTCATCTGACATCCGTCCGGTCCGTATGCTTTATATCCGTTGTATTTTGCCGGGTTATGAGAAGCTGTTACCATAACACCTGCATTACAGTTATAATAACGTGTTGCAAATGAAAGTGCCGGTACAGGCATCAGTGCATCGTAGATTCTTACTTTGATCCCATTTGCTGCAAGTACACCTGCTGCTGTCTTGGCAAATACATCACTCTTCAAACGACTGTCATAACTGATTGCTACAGTCTGTGTTCCACCCTGTGTCTTTACCCAGTTAGCCAGTCCCTGTGTGGCCTGACGTACTACATAAATATTCATACGGTTCGTTCCTGCTCCAAGCACACCGCGAAGTCCGGCTGTTCCGAATTTCAGTGCTACTGCAAAACGTTCCTTAATTTCATCATCGTTTCCCTCAATTTTTGACAATTCCGGCTTCAGATCTGCATCTTCAAGATCTGCTGCAAGCCAGCGTTTGTATTCTTCCTGATACATTTTTTATCACTCCTACTTATTTCATTTCCGGGTTTTTTGTATATTTTCACAACAAACCTATTAATAATATACCATTTTTTATACTTTCAGGCAATAAATGTATTGTAAATTATGTGAAAACTTTTCGTCATTTTTCTCAA
The DNA here is from genome assembly GCA_900556965.1 of uncultured Clostridium sp. The sequence goes on along the minus strand of USQV01000127.1, from coordinate 3,467 downwards.
AAATCAGAAAAAGGCGGAAGACACATTTTCTGTGCCGCTCCCGTCTTTTTTCTTTCTATCGATATGTTTTATTTATCTACCGACATCATATTTTCTACGATCGAACTTCCAACCTCATATACCATATTTTGTCCTTTCATGATTCGGTCGTTTCTGTCTGCTGTATCGATCAGATCCCCACGGCATCCCCGAGGATCTCACCAATGGGGCCGCTGAGCACCAGATCGGCACTGCTGTCCATAGGCGTCACGGATTTATTGATGAGGACAAGCTTGCTTCCATTATAGTAGTCGATAAGTCCTGCTGCCGGATAGACCGTTAAAGAGGTGCCGCCGATGATCAGCACATCTGCGTTGGATATATAGGCTACAGCCTTTCTCAGGGTCTGCTGATCCAGCCCCTCCTCATAAAGCACTACATCCGGCTTGATCATTCCGCCGCATTCACATCTGGGGATTCCTTCGGAATTCAAGATTGCATCCAATCCATAAGCTCTGCCGCATCTTGTGCAGTGGTTTCTGAGGACGGAGCCGTGAAGCTCCAGAACCTCTTTGCTCCCGGCCTTTTGATGGAGGCCATCGATATTCTGGGTGATGACCGCACGCAGCTTTCCCTCCTGCTCCAGCTTTGCAAGGGCTTTGTGCGCCCGGTTTGGTTCTGCATGAGGAAACAGCATCTTGTCCCTGTAGAAGCGGTAAAATTCCTCCGGCTTTTTCATATAAAAGGTATGGCTTAAAATCGTTTCCGGCGGATAGGCATATTTCTGGTTATAGAGCCCGTCCGTGCTTCTGAAATCCGGGATATGACTCTCTGTAGAGACACCGGCGCCGCCAAAAAATACAATATTATCACTATCCTTCAGCCACATTTTTAACGTATCACATTCTGACATTTTACGTCCTCCTTTCCGGCATTACAGACCTTATACTACCTCATCCAAAAAAATCCCCTTCAAAGGTTCGATCCATGATCCGTATGGCAGTTCACTTACCTGCTTCGGAAGTGCATAGCCAAAAAGCCATTGTGTAAGCTCCGCGATCGTAAATACTGCCATTTTCCCCTTTGCGATAAACCGGGATTCCTGCACCATCTCCGATCCGGTCTTTGTAAGCTTCCAGAGCCATGCCCCCTGATTCTGGGACACAAAAAGATCCGTAACACCGATCTCTATCGTGATCTCCTGCTCCGGACACTCCTCCGACAGACGGATGTTTTTTATAAACTCCGGCATGCAGACGATCCTGGCCATGATCGCAGGTCTGGAACCGGCAGATGTCCGGTAGCGCTCTCCGGTGTAAAGGTAGCGCAGATTTTTTTCCGTGCTCCCCCATTCACTTTCCATTCCGATAAACCAGTCATCCTCGTAGATCAGGCTGCAGGATCCGTTTTCACTTTTTAATTCCTTTTCCATCCGCTCCAGATAAGCAGCATCCCGAACAGCAAACACATCATACTGACGCTTCAGCCATGCATTCTGCCATTCTGCCAATTCTTCATAGAGTGCCCCTCCCGGGCAGGGAACCTTTTTGATATCCTTATTATAATGAAGGACCCACCGGGGCTGATCAAAAATGAACCGAAAATCATACGGTGTATAAAGCGATTCCCGCGCAGGCATTAAGAATGTAAAGGGCATTCTTTCCTCCTGCATATCCCGCAGCATATTTAAGAGCAGACTCCGCATGTGTCCCTTGTGGCGTTCACTGATCTTTGTGGCCACTGCAACGATATAGTCACAGGTCTTTACGTCTCCACGCATGAAAATGGAATAAGGATTTCTGTGCAGCATGGAGACGATCTCGCCCTCCTTTTCGCATACAAGAATCCTGTTGTCCTTCGTTTTTTCCGTAAAATAATAATCAAGAAACGGCTCTGCATCCTCCGGGAACGCCTCATTCCACAAAGGAATTGCCCGCTTCTTTTCTTCTTGATTTAAATAACGTATCATACTCTTACAGATCCCTCTTATTTTCTTCCGACCACAGCTGCCGGATCCTGAATTTTTTCGCAAAGCCGATCGGATCATACGACATTTTGGCATGTCGCAATCCCTCTAAGCCCATATCATCCTCCCGGTTCACGATCTCAGCCTGAGGAAATTCATGGATCAGAAACAGGCGGTTGATCATCTGATACGCACCGCGGATCTCCGGGTTCGCTTTTTCAATATGGATGATCGCCATCTTTTCCGTTTCATTATAAGTTCCCATGGAAAAGGCCTCAAGCTGTCCGTCGATATAGATCCCGCCCATTTTCACATGCAGACGGCTGCAATTGTTCAGGATCCTGTGGATCCCTTCCACCTCATAGTCCAGCCGGCTCTCAGACTCCGGTTCCTTGATCCGGCTCCATCGGTCAAGAAAATTCCATATATCCAGCTTATCCGAGCAGTGAAGCGTCCTGTATTCATAACGCCCCTCGTATTCCTTTAAGAACGCATTAATATGGTTTTTCTTTTTTCTCAGCTTCTTTCCCGTAAGCTCCTGAAGCGCCTTTGCATCATAGAGATAATCTCTGGCGTCAAAAAGCTCCTCTACGCAGTAGCGGTCTGCCGGAAGCTTCAGATATTCCACAGCCGGCTCGTCCGCCAGATGTATTTCTAATGGAATATGGAGTTCTTCATTAAAATACTGCTCTAATTCTGCCATATAGACCGGCAGATCTTCCATACTGCAGACGGGAAGTGCCGCAAATTTCTTTCCCTCTACCATCAGAAGCCATAAAACAGCCTTATTATCCCGGATACAGTAGCGGACATCACAGTATTCCCCCCAAAGATAGCTGTCGAAAATCGTGCTGTCACAGGTTTGGTCATGACGTTTTCCGTAATACGGGGTCAGCTTATCCACACTTTCCGCATCTAACTCACAAAATTCCAGTTTCATGTATTTCCCAACTTTCTATCGTTTTCTCTGCTTTCACTTCATCTCACTTTTTACGCGTTCATTTTATCACACTTTTTATTGTAAGAAAAGGTCAATATGGTGAACGTTTTCTATCGTTTTTCTATTGTTTTCTATTGACATTTCAATGTCTGTGAGTATAATTTAAATTATTGAATATCGCAATATGGAACATGGTTTCGTATTGTGAAACTGCCATTAGGAAGACATAATATATTACTGAAGAAATAGGCACTTACTGAAATAAAACCTTAAAGGAGATTGGGATTATGAACGAAGTTTTGCAGAAGATCCAGAAAATTGGAATTGTTCCCGTTGTTGTTCTTGATGACGCAAAAGATGCGGCTCCGCTTGCAAAAGCACTTTGCGATGGCGGACTTCCGTGTGCAGAGGTTACCTTCCGTACCGCTGCGGCTGAGGAATCTATCCGTATCATGACTAAGGAGTTCCCGCAGATGTTAGTCGGCGCAGGCACTGTTCTCACCACTGAGCAGGTTGACCGTGCAGTTAATGCCGGAGCAAAATTCATCGTAAGCCCGGGCTTAAATCCGGAAGTTGTTAAAT
>USQV01000126.1 GCA_900556965.1 uncultured Clostridium sp. | reverse complement strand
GCTCTACAGGAGCCAGCCATATTTTTATGAAAATAAGCCAGCAAATCCCATATTCCAAGACAAAGATGATATCCTGCAAATGCAAGTATTAAAAACACTGCACCTCCACGAACGTATGGCTGAAATACATTCAGTATACCGCCCAGTAAAAATGCACTGACATACAGCAATATCCATGCTTTTATCAGAGTACGTTTTTCTTTTATCCCAAGTCCTGTTTTCAACAGACACATATTCATGACTCCGTGAAACAACACAAGCCTCCATATCTTTCCTCGCAAAAAGACCACAAATATGCAAGTCAGAAACGCACCGACCATTGCTCCCGCAATAATTCGCAGACGTCTGATCCGGCACTTAAGCATCTTTCCTACCATTAATAACAGGAAATAATCCATCAGAAAATTAATAAGAAAAAACAGATCTATGTACAGCTCATAGTGCATGTTCCACCTTCTTCCTCTTGTATACGCAATCGATTTTGTACTTTTGAGTGATTTTATTATACGTGTGACCACACGTAGATTTTGTCAGATAATGAAAGAAACAATTCAGTTTATTACGACAGGATTTTACGCATTATCCCTTCTTTTTCCATGTTTTTTCGCCATGTAATTTTATATGACATAATTCATGTATTTACCACAAATGAACGAATTTTTTGTCGATGTATTTTTACGACAAAAAAAGAGTCAAAGAAACTTATTCGTTTCTTTGACTCTTTTATTCATTCAATCTTGTATTCTAATATGAATTCCTATTTTTTAAAGAAATCCGGAATCTTGATAGACTGCTCTTTTACACGGCTTGTCGGAGTTCTCGGTGTCTCCATGGAAGGTGATGTTCCTCCAACTGTTCTTCTAGGAACTTCCGGCTCTTCCACTGTTCTGTTCACAGATCCCATACTCATATCAAGCTTTGGAGCTGCCTGCTGGCGAACCGGCTGTCTGTCATATGCAGAAGCATGTCCTGTATGTGTAGCCGTATGCCCCACATTTGCTGCCGGGCGCTGGCTCTCCAGTCTGGATTTTAATTTGGAAGCTGTACCTCCTACATTATGAAGTCCTGTTGCGATAACTGTGATCGTAGCCTCATCAGCCTTGGAATCATCATACATCGCACCAAAGATAATATTCGCATCTTCTCCGGCAAGATCCTGAACATACTCAGCTGCATCTGATGCATCCATAAGAGTGATATCTCCAGATACATTGATGATAACATGAGAAGCACCCTCGATCGTTGTTTCTAGGAGCGGGCTGGATACAGCCTGTTTTACTGCCTCAAGAGCCTTATCATCGCCTTTTGCCTTTCCGATGCCGATATGTGCGATACCCTTATCTGTCATAACTGTCTGGACATCTGCGAAATCCAGATTGATCAGACCCGGGACATTGATCAGGTCTGTAATTCCCTGAACAGCCTGCTGAAGAACCTCATCTGCCTTCTTAAGAGCATCCGGCATGGTTGTCCGTCTGTCAACAATCTCTAAAAGACGGTCGTTCGGGATCACGATCAGGGTATCCACGGAATTTTTAAGGTTTTCAATTCCCGCCAGTGCATTGTTCATACGCTGCTTTGCCTCAAAACGGAACGGCTTTGTGACAACGCCGACGGTAAGGATTCCCATATCCTTGGCAATTCTTGCAATTACAGGAGCAGCTCCGGTTCCGGTTCCGCCTCCCATACCGCAGGTAACGAATACCATATCCGCACCCTTCATTGCCTGAGCCAGTTCTTCCTGGCTCTCCTCAGCGGCCTTTTCACCGATCTCCGGCTTAGCTCCTGCTCCCAGTCCCTTTGTAAGCTTCTCACCGATCTGCATTGAAGTAGGAGCCTTACAGGACTGAAGTGCCTGTTTATCTGTATTGATCCCGATAAATTCTACTCCCAGGATATTTTCATCCACCATACGGTTTACTGCGTTATTTCCGGCGCCGCCTACACCGATCACAAGAATTCTTGCAGCGTTCTCTGCCTCATTTATACTAATATCTAACAAGATTCTTTCCTCCTTTTATATAATCACATCTGCATGCTCTCATGTCCTGATATTCTATACGGATCTTGTCCTAAGTAAAGCGGACATTCGTGGTCTGCGGTCAATCTATCTTATATCATATTTTATTTTGATAAAAATATCAACTATTATTTTCTACTTATTGACTACTAATTTGCTGTCTGCTCGCTGCTTTTCTTAAATGTGTAGGTCGGTGTACTGTCTGCCTCATTATAAGTATCCAGATAAAGAGTTCCTGAAAGTCCGGTAAGCTCCGGCAGTATGTTGGCAAGCTCTCCCACTTTTCCGCTGACATTCTCCGCACTTCCAAGCTCTACCGTAACCTCTCCGATATACAGCTCCACATCCCCGCTTCCGGATGCATAGCTTCTATAATATATCTTGTCCACACTGACCTCATTTACGGAGAGAACCTGAGTCAGGTTCAGAATATCCCCAAAGGTATCCGGATTCTCCACCGGAAGCGGCTGATGGAGGATAATATGGCCGAATTCCAGCCCGGTGATCCACGGAACTCCCGGAAGCTGTTCATCCGAGCTCTCCACAATGATCCCATCCTTGTCAAAGTACATGTAGCTGCTCATATAGGAAACATAGCCGACTACGCTTTTTTCAAAGACAACGATCTCCACTTTGGTCGGACTTTTGAAGTTGATCTTGTAATCCTCGATAAACGGCAAAGATCTGTGTTCCCGGAAACAGTTCTCATAATAGCAATATGCCGAGTTTCTTGACCATTTTCCGTCAAAAAGCATATCAACGATCTGTTCATCGGAATAATGCTTGTTTCCTGTTACTTCGATCTCCCGGATACGGACTGCAGCAGCAATAACTGCAAGAAGAATCACTATCCCTGCGATCACTCCAAGAATGACTGCTGCCTTTCGTCCTCTCCGTCTTCTTCTGAATCCGCTGTATCCCGCATACCCTTTTCTTCTCCTCATCCTCTTTCTGTACTCTCCTTTATCCACTTCACATTTGCACCGAGACCGGAAAGATCCCGGCAGATATCCTCATAGCCACGCGAAATATGTCCACGATCATTAATGATCGAAAGTCCCTCCGCTCCGAGGGCGGCCAGTACAAGGGCTGCGCCTCCTCTCAGATCAGGAGCACTGACAACGGCAGATTCCAAAGGAAAACGCCCCTGTGTCACGACAGTTTTGTTCTCAAACCGGAGTTCCGCTCCAAATTTCCGCATCCTCGCGGCAGCCGAGAATCTATCCTCGAACACCGTTTCCGTGATCCTGCTCTCACCCTCTGCTACACACGCTGCAGCAAGGAATACGGACTGAAGATCCGTCGGAAAGTCAGGATACGGGCCTGTGCAGACATAAAAGCTGACCGGTCGTTGAAATACCCGCAGGCGGATCTGATTTTCCGCTTCTTTTATCTCAACACTTCCGCCCATCCTTCTTAGCAGCAGGATCGGCGCTCTTAAAGCTCCCGGGCAAACTCCCGTCACCGTCACCTCTCCTCCTGCCATCATCGCTGCAGCCAGATAGGTTCCTGCACAGATCCTATCTCCGGAGAGTGTGATCTCTGTCGGATGTAAGCGGATAACGCCCTCGATCTCTATTTTATCTTTTCCGGCTCCGCGTATTCTTGCTCCCATACAGGAAAGAAAGCGGCAGAGCTCTGTGATCTCCGGCTCTCTGGCACAATTATGCAGGATCGTCGTTCCTTCGGCAGTCACAGCGGCTAAGATCGCATTCTCTGTTGCCCCCACACTTGGATATCGAAACCGGATTTCAGTTCCTTCAAGCATTACGGCTCTTGCTACGATCATGCCTCCTGCTTCCATAATCTCGGCTCCTAAGGATCTTAATGCAAAAAGATGAAGATCCACCGGTCTTTTTCCGATCACACAGCCTCCGGGCTGATAGGTGACCGCCTCCCCTGTTCTTGCGAGCAGAGGTCCTAAAAGGAGGCAGGAAGACCGCATTCTTCCCATACACTTTTCTGATATGCAGCAGCCGGATGCCTGTGTCGTATCGATTTCCAGATCACCGGATGAGTAACGAACGATGCAGCCAAGATCCTCAAGGATCTCCATCATGGTAAACACATCGTCGATCGCCGGAACATGATGGATCACTGTCGTTCCGGACGCCAGAAGGGCTCCTGCCATCATTGGCAGCACTGCATTCTTTGATCCCTGAACTCTTATCTCCCCGTTCAGTTTCTTAAGACCCTGTACCTGTATCTCGGACAAACATATCCCCCCGGAATAGAATATATGGATATCATATTCCG
>USQV01000125.1 GCA_900556965.1 uncultured Clostridium sp. | reverse complement strand
CCTGCTGTAGCGGATTGCAGGTACAGGGCACCGCTAACTCCCCGGCTGTGCGGACCTGTTTAGTATACATGCTGTCCATCATTTTGTCAAGACAGGACGCATTTTCCATTGATAAATACTGACTTTACGCCTCCGTCATACTGAAGGATATCTCCGTCCCAGATCACAAGATCCGCATCTTTTCCCGGCTCTAATGTGCCGACAGAAGACAGCCCCAGGTACTGTGCCGGATATGCCGTTACGCCCTTGATCGCCTCTTTTCTGCTGAGGCCGCGGTCTGTCATCAGGATCAGCTGGGTCTGCAGGATCTCAAGGTTGAGCTCCGGATGTCCGGTAGAGATTGCCGCATGGATGCCCTCCTTTTCCAGAACAGCCCCAAGATCCAGCTCTCTCCCCTTTTCCTCTACGGAAAATGTGGTTCCGTATAACGGCCCGATCACAAAGCGGAGATCCTTTCTCGCCAGATCCTTTATCACGATCGGTGCGTCATACGCCTCGACCAATACATAATTCAGTCCGAATTCCTCGCCGATGCGGACTGCTGTTTCCATATCATTGTACTTCATTGCCACCATCTGGACCGGCATGCCGTCAAATACTCTTGCCAGAGCAGACAGCTCCAGATTAAATTCCTGATGCTCTCCTGCTTTTTCCTTTCTCGCATATTCTCTTGCTTTAAAAAGGATATTCCGGATCATGGCTGCGGATGCCAGTCGTGTCTGGGGAGCTTTTCCCTTGGAGCCGAATTTCTTTCTCGGGCCGCTGGCTAACACAAAACGGTATGCGGCTTCCGGCATGATAATGCGCTCTTTTCTGCTTCCTCCGGCAGTTTTTACTGCAGTACAGCTTCCGCCGATCAGATTTCCGTTTCCCGGGCCTGCCACAACAGAGGTCACTCCGGCGCGAAGTGCCATCTCAAAGCCCTCATCCTCAAAATTCAGGGCATCATAAGCACGCAGCTCCGGTGCGATCGGGCCTACATCCTCAGAGTCATTTTCCTCGAATCTATGTACTTGGCTGTTTACACCAAGCTGGCAGCTTGCCTCAACGATTCCCGGCGTTACAAGCGCTCCGCCTGCATCGACGATCTCCTCTCCCGCAGCTGCCTCCAGACAGTCGGAAACCTCGGCGATCTTTCCGTCTTCGATGCGAATATCCTTTTTTTCTTCAAAAATATCTGCTCCATCGATCAGCAGGCAATTCTTAATTAACATGACCGGTACCTCCCTTTTCTGCTTCATATCTTACATTGCCATTGATAAGAATGACCTCAGGTCTTCCTCCGGCCTTAAACGGCTCGCTTGCCCATACTACGATATCTGCGTTTTTTCCCGCCTCGATCGTACCGATCTCCTTATCAAGCTGCAATGCACGGGCTGCATTAACAGTCACGCTCTTATATGCTGTTTCCTCTGTGAGGCCGTGCTTCATCAGGACTGCGACCTGCGGAAGGAAGCCTTCCATAGGAATTACATGGGAATCTGTTGTCAAAGCAAATTCCACTCCGGCTTTTTCAAGAAGCGCCGGGGCATCGTAACGCTTGTCCCTTACCTCCAGCTTTCCTTTTCCGCCCACAGTCGGCCCGATAATATAGAAAGCTCCGGCTTCCTTCAGGTCATCGATCATCTTCCAGCCCTCTGTGCAATGCTCGATGCTCAGATTCAGACCAAATTCCTTTCCGACACGGAGCGCCGTCAGGATATCGTTTGCCTGATGGGCATGGATCTTGACCAGCATTCCGTCGAATGCACGCATCAGGGAGTGCATGGCAAGGTCATAGGAAAATGTAGATTCTTCCCCGTTTTTCAATCTTTCTTCATGAGCCAGCCACTTTTCTCTGTAGGCCTTTGCTTTATAAAAGGCCTGACGCATCAAGGCAGCGGAACCCATTCTTGTAGACGGAGCCTGTCCCTTTTTACCATAAGAAACCTTCGGATTCTCACCTAATGCCATTTTTAAGGCGCCTTCTTCGACAATGACCCTGTCGGCTAAGGTGTCCCCTGAGGTTTTCATGTATACAAATGTTCCGCCCATCACGTTTCCGCTTCCCGGGCCAACAGCAACTGTTGTCACGCCGGCATGCAGCGCCCGGTCAAACAGATCCGAATGAAAGTCCACCGCATCGATTGCCCGAAGCTCCGGATAAATCGGGCCGGTCATCTCATTTCCATCCTGTCCGTCGGAATCGATCACTCCCAGATGACAGTGCGGTTCAATAAATCCCGGTGTTACCAGCTTCCCTCCGGCATCGATCACTGTATCCCCTGCCTGTGGACTGATCTCTTTTTCGACCTTTACAATTTTTCCCCCATCCACAGCAACATCATATTTTTCCTTGTAGATGCCTGCCATGGAGATCAGCGTACCATTTTTAATGATCAGCATTTCCCTCTCTCTCCTTTTCCGTTTGTTTATTCTTCTTCCCCTGCTCCCTCAGAGCTTTAAAAAACTCCTTTAACATCCGGGAACATTCCTCCGTCATCGGCCCCAGCTCGGTTTCCACCTGATGGTTAAAACCGGATTGATGGAACAGATCGAGCACAGAACCGGCACAGCCCGCCTTCGGATTCATACAGCCGATGACCACTCTGGGGATGCGTGCCTGAACGATCGCACCGGCACACATCGGACACGGCTCCAGCGTCACATACATTGTACACTCCTCCAGCCTCCAGTCCCCGATGATCCGACATGCTTTTTTTATCGCGATGATCTCGGCATGTGCCAGCACATTTTTGTCGATAGTCCGGCGGTTATATCCACGGCCGATGATCTTTCCGTCATGGACGATCACACAGCCGATCGGAACTTCATTTAATGCAGCTGCCTTTTTCGCAAGCCGCATTGCCTCACGCATGTATCTTTCCTCTAATGTCATGATTTTTCTCATTTTTCTTCTACCTCTGTAAAATAGCTTACCCTGCCGGAGGCTGACATGTCAAGCTGTTTCGACTGATATTTTTACAGCCCCACGGCCACTTTCTGAGAGTTTTGGGAGATCTCCTTATTTTTCAGCGTCCTTTACATTTTTTTGTGAAAAAGGTATACTGAGATGTATCGGATAATTTTGATCAGAAACGGATGAGATATATTATGAAGATATGCGGATTACAGAAAACGACACTCCTTGACTTTCCCGGACATGTAGCTGCCACCATATTTACCGGAGGCTGCAATTTTCGCTGCCCCTTCTGTCACAACAGTGACCTTCTCGGAAATGACGCACCTGCGGCCTTCTCCGAAGACGAGATCCTTGCTTTCCTGAAAAAAAGACGGGGAATCCTTGAAGGGATCGCGATCACCGGCGGCGAACCGACCTTGCAGGATGATCTGGCAGACTTTATCCGGAGCGTCCGGGCGCTGGGATATCAAATCAAGTTGGATACAAACGGCTATAAACCGGATGTCCTGAAAAATCTCTGCGAGGAGGGACTGATCGATTACGTTGCAATGGATATTAAGACATGCAGGGAACGGTATCCGTTGGTGGCCGGAATACCGTCCCTTCAGCTTGACCGCATTGAGGAAAGTGTGGATTTCCTCCTCCATTCCTCTGTCTCCTGCGAATTTCGCACGACGGTCGTAAAAGAGCTTCACTCTGCAAAAGACTTTGAACAGATCGGCAAATGGCTTTCCGGTGCTCCAAAATATTTCCTCCAGAATTATGTAGACTCCGGAAATGTTTTAAACCCCATATACACAAGCTGCTCTGTTCATGAGCTTTCTGCCTATCTAAAGATCGTCCGGCCCTATGTAGGCTTTGCTGCTCTCCGCGGCGTTGATGTCGATACAGTCTTATGATCGTACCGATCAGCGCAGCTTTATTGCTGCTTTCTTTGTCGCAGTATTATCGCAGCTTTATATCTGTATACCAGTAGCCGAAGCGGCCGTCATTGGGCGGCTGCTTTTTTGACAGCACAAAGTTGGGAAATCCAAACATGGACGCCATATATTTTTCACTGCTGTAATAATGACCGGGTACGCCGATCATGTATCGGAAACGTCCGTTTTTGTCCCCTAAACGGAACAAAATGATATAACGGAAATTGTAGTAGCCGTGAAGAAGAAAGCTATTATTCCCATACACCCAGCTTTCCCGCGGAAGGCGTCCGATATCCTGCGGACGGATCGTCAGGATCTCACATCCGTTCTCGTACTCAAACGGCTGGATCTTAGGATAGGAGCTCCGCAGCTCCTGCCACAGCTTTTCCGGGTTTGCCGCTATGTCCTCGGTGTCCTGAAGATAACGGAGCACCTCCGGATCCTCCAACTCCGGTGACGGATAGGGCTGGGTGG
>USQV01000124.1 GCA_900556965.1 uncultured Clostridium sp. | reverse complement strand
ATTCGCAATCCGCTTCGCTACTTGCTCATGAACGCAGTCGCTTCGCGATCTGTCACCGCTTAGTGCTCCGCGCACTTGAAGCGGGGGAATGCTTATCTGCGTTCAAAAAGACCACGCCGCACGTTTTGATCCGTACAGCAATGGTCTTTCCTGCATACAAAGCTCTGTGCTTCTCCGTTTTCTATGCGTTTATGATCAGCCGCCCTTCTACCTCACTGAAAAGATGCGGATTCACCATCATGTATTCCTCGATGATATCCCGGCAGGAGGTGGCCAGTACCCGTGGAAATGCATTTTCCTTTGCCTCCTCCAAGGAGATATTCAAAAACTTCTGCAGGTTCATATAGTGGTATTTCGATAACGCGATCGAATACAGAGTCTGCTCCTCCAGTGCTTTTCCTCCCAGCGTCAGCACCTCAAACTCCTGACGGCTGCGGGACCAGACGATACGCATCCCGTGGGAAAACTGATAAAACTCCGTGTGCTCTCCCTCAAATGCCTCCTCACGTAAAATGTGCCGCAGCATCCTTGTAAGCTGTGCTCCGTTTACCTTCAGCATATACAGAGGCTCATCATACGGGATACACTCCACCAGATCCTGATAATGGACTACCGGCCCCAGCTCAAAGCTTCGGATCGCTCCGGATCCCATCAACATCAAATCGATGCCGAGACTGTCACGCAGAATATCCGCGATCAGATTTCCCAATGCCGTTTCCTGATTTCTGGCAGGGTGTGTCAGGCATTTCGTAAACCTTGTCACCACACGGTCATACTTTTTATCGGTGACCTCCTTAAAGTGATTGATATATCGCTCCATTTCTTCATCCTTCGGACAAAGCTGGTCATTGATCGGGATGAGCTCCCATGTAAACGTATCGATCGCATTCAGATCCGTATCTACCATAATATCAAACCGGCCAATCTGGTCTGTACCGGTTCCGGCCTGAACGATATAAATCCCGTTCACATAATCCGGCTCCGTCATAAAGGAGTGGGAATGTCCGCCGATGATCACATCTACACCCCACGCCGGATCCAGCAGGGCCGCCAGCTTTCTGTCCTCCTCAAAGCCGATATGTGTCAGGATGACCGTAAAATCAATATCGATCGCATTATATGCATTACATATGTTTCCGACCTCCTGTGCCGCTTCCCCGATATCAACAAAGGAGCCGATCAGCTCATCCGCCTTCGTCTGCGCCAGCACATCCTCGGTAATGATCCCGATGAAAAGGATCTTCATCCCGTCCATTTCGGCAATGTAATGGGGCTGAAACAGACGCCTGCGGTTGGAACGGATATGGAAGTTCGCATTGATGATCGGGAAGTTTGCACATTTTTCCAGAAACAAAAGATGCGATAAGCCGTAATCCACCTCATGATTTCCAATGGTTGCCACGTCCGGCCCCAAAAGGTTCATGATTCCGATCGTCGACACTCCCTTATACTCAGAGTCGATGACAGAGCCGCGGAACATATCTCCTGCGATCACATACAACACATTTTTTTCCTGCTGACGTACCATATTTACATAGCCGGAAAGGAGGGATACGCCTCCCACCAGCTTTTCATCGATCTGCTCTGCCAGAAAATCCCCATGCATATCATTGGAATGTAGGATCGTCAGTTTTTTCAAATTCTTCATAGAACCATCCCCTTTCCTGCTCCGCATTTCCAACTCCTATTTTCCTGTCTTTTTAATGATCCCCTTCGGGTAGGATATTCCCTTCATTTCGTCAATTACCATACAATCCTCAAATACAAGACTGTTTCTGTCCGGTTCATAGTCCTCATTCAGGAAAACTTTATACTCGTTATTTTCAAACGTACATTTTGTAAACCCGACTCTCAGAGAATCCTGACAATTTATGAATGGGAAATGTTCGGAATCTGACTGGTTACCGGAAATCACACAGTTTTTCAGAAGCATATTATAACAACCGACAAAGGAAAACATGCTGTATTCCCGGCTGTTTGTAAAGCGGCAATTCGTGATCCCTGCATCCTCCACCTCAGATAAATAGATAAGTCCGTAGGAACAGTCATAAATATCCGAGTTTTTGAGGGTAAGGCCGAAAACATGATACGCCTCGACCCCGTAAGTTCCGCTTCCGTACAGGTGGCAGTTATCGATCTCTAAATTATTACAGAAATTAAAATATATTACACTTCCGGTACAGAAGCCCGGCTCCACCTCATGTCCGCAGGTCAGACCGCGCAGCGTGATCTCCTCGCAGTTTTCAAAAGCCAGTGCCTTTGCGTAAGGAAGTTCCGTGCTGAGCACGACTTTGGCGCCCTCCTCCGCCTCTATACATAAGTTTCGGATATTATTTATTGTATATTCTGCCTGTCCTTCAAAATTTACCAGTATATCTATATTCGGATTGTTGATCTTTGTACTGTCCAGAGCGGAGAAATTATATTCCCCTTCTTTTAAAATGATCTTCGTTCTGCCACGGATCGCCTCTGCCAGCTCCTCTACGGTGGATACCGTTACCTCGTTAAAATACTGGTATTCCTTTGCATTCTCCAGCTCCTTTGAGCCCTCCCTCAAATAGGTGCATATCATCATGGAGCCCTTTTCCGTTTCTGTTCCGGCGTCCCGCTCACAATATCGAAGCTCATTCTTTCCCCGCAGCATTACGGTGCGTGTCATTCTTTTTTCATCCTGCCTGTTCTTTAGCTGTGCCACCGGCATCCCATCAGGGGAAGCTTCTTTTTTCACCAGAGCCATTCCGTTGATCGTGTGTGAGCCATAGCGAACACGATAATAATCTGCGTACAGCTTGTTTTCCTCGTTGTATATAAGGAGCTGAGAAGAATCCCTCTCACTCTCCGACAGATAATAGGTGTGGTCGGCAGATGGTTCATCATCATCTACGGAGCTTCCGTACTCAAAACCGGTGAGGACCCATTGTCCGCAAAAATCATCCCAATCCACCTTCTCCGTGTTTCCCGGCTGCTGCTTCGCATCGGAGGTTCCGACCTCTGTTCCCCCACTCTGTCCGGTTTCCGCCTTTCCTTCTGTCCCTGTATTCTGTCCGGTTTCCGCTTTTTCTTCTGTTCCTGTATTCTGTCCGGCTTCTGCTTTTTCTTCTGTTCCTGAGCTTTCTACAACTGCCACTTTAGTTTCTGTACCTTCATCCTGTCCGATCCCGGCCTTAGTGTCCGTTTTCGTTCCGCGTCCGCATGCACTTAAAATCAACGCTGAAAAAAGCGCTGCTGAAAGCATACTCAATATGATCCTCTTTGAAGCTCTCCTTTTTTCTTTTCCCTTTTCCTTTCTCATCGCTTTCTCCCCTCCCCTTATTTATGCCGCAACGATATGCCTATTACTTATTTTATACATGATTTTAACCGAATCGTATATGCTAATAATTGGAAAAATAGGCATTATCGACATATTCCAATCATTATCATACCACATATAGTCCAATTTTATTTGTAGACTCTAAATATAGTGTTCGTTTTCATCCACTCTCGGAAAACCTACCCAATATTCGCATATCGTGGGATTGGCATCCCGTTACATAAAAAAGAATGTGCCTTGGCACATTCTCGCGCCTCGCGCGGTCGCTTGCGACAATCTACATCTTCGCGCGAGTGCGCATCTTTGGCACGTTAGTGCCTTTTTATGTAACAGGGAATTCCTCGGAATTTCCTGTTACATAAAAAAGAGTGCCGCCCGATCATCAGGATCAATGATCGGACAACACCCTTTTATGTGTATTATCCCTATACAGAATATCTCCTATGCAGGATGTCCTTATACAGGATATACTTTATTTTCTTTGTCAGCCTTCTTCGGATCTACCTTCGTCTGCTGAGCCTCACGATATTCGAAGAAGTCCTTTGCTACAGCCGGGAAAAGAGCGTAGGATAATACATCCTCATCCTGCTGCTTCCACTGTGCACATTCCTTCTCGAACTTCGGAAGCTGCGGCGGGATCAGATCTGCCGGACGGCAGGTGATCGGAGTTGCATCGCCGATGATCTTCTTCTGAACTTCCTTGTTAAATGGCTTAACAGTCTGTCCAAACTCACCTCTTAAGATCTTCTTGGACTCCTTGGTCATCATCTTGTATCTCTCGCCCTGAAGAACGTTAAGAACTGCCTGAGTACCAACGATCTGAGAAGACGGAGTAACAAGCGGCGGCTCTCCGAAGTCCTTACGTACTCTCGGAACTTCCTCAAGTACCTGATAGTACTTGTCCTCAGCGCCTGCTTCCTTTAACTGGCTTACCAGGTTGGAAAGCATACCGCCCGGTACCTGATACAGAAGAGTCTTGATGTTAACA
>USQV01000123.1 GCA_900556965.1 uncultured Clostridium sp. | reverse complement strand
GGTGTGCGGATCACGCGCCCTGCTGCCTGAAGGACTTTATTCATTCCCGGATACTGGTAAGAAAAATCGAAGCCTCTTTCTTCTGTTTCATCGAAGTATTCTCTGAGGATCTCCTGCTCTGTGAAGACCATCGGAAGTCCCGTCCCTACAACGATAACCCCGATAAGCCGTTCCTCCTTAAGATCGACTCCCTCTGAAAAGCTTCCTCCCATCACACAGAAGGCTGCAAGGGAATGCTCTCTTTTTAATTCAAATTCCTCCAGAAATTCCTTTTTTTCTATTTCTCCCATCCCCTGTCCCTGTATGATCAGGTCTGCCTTTAAGGGCGCCTCCTCAAGGATTTTTTCAACAGCGTCCATATACTGATAGGAGGGAAAAAAGATCATATAATTCCCCTTCTTTGCTTCTGTGACTGTGCGGATATAATCTGCCACTTTCCGATACTCCGCCTCATTTCTTCTGGAGTAGCGGCTGCTCACATCCGTTGCCACCATTAACAGACGGTTGCTCTCAGGAAACGGCGAGGCAGCATAAACCGCATAATCCTCTGTTTCCCCCGAAAGAAGCTTTTTATAATAATTTACCGGAAGAAACGTCGCAGAGAACAGGATCGTGCTGTTTCCCTGCCCCATACAACGGGAAAGGAGTCTGGAGGGGTCTACGCAAAAGAGCCGCACCGAAAAGGAGGTGTTTCCGACATTTTCCGCGTAGATCCTATAGTGGTCATCCAGCTCCTCGTATATATAAAGGAAATCCCTCAGGCAAAAATAAAGCTCCAGCACCTCATCTCTGCCTTCAAATTCCGGATATTCCTCTAAAAACTCCTCCATTTCCGAAAAAACCGACATGATCTCTGCCGCAAGTCCCGTCACATCCTGAAGGATCTGATAATCCTCGCACTCCCGCTTCATGGAAAGCAGTATCCGGTTGCAGCGTTCAAGCTTCCGTTCCAGCTTCGGTGACATATTTTTGATCCGGCGCTTTACTTCAAGGATATCCTCTTTCCTTACCGCCGCACTATACATCTTTCTGGCCCGTGAAACAAGATTGTGAGCCTCATCGACCAAAAAAAGATAACCGCCAGCGGCTCCCTCCGCAAAATAACGCTTCAGCCGTACATTCGGATCGAAAACATAATTATAATCGCATACGATACCATCTGTCCAGCTTGATATGTCCAGCTCATATTCAAAGGGGCAGACCCGATACTTTTCCGCATAGGAAAGGATCTTTTGCTGCGTGATATCCTGTTCCAGATGCAGGATATCGAATACCGCCTCGTTGACCCGGTCATAATGCCCCTTTGCCCGGGGACATACATCGGGATCACATATTTTCTCCTCGAAGGGGCAGAGCTTTTCTCTTGCCGTAATCGTTACAGAAGTAAAGATAAGACCGCGTTCTCTCAGAATGGAAAGGGATTCCTCCGCAACAGTCCGAGTGACGGTTTTAGCCGTCAGATAGAACAGCTTTTCCCCTTTTCCTTCTCCGATGGACCGGATCGCCGGATAGATCGTCGACAAGGTCTTTCCGATCCCGGTAGGCGCCTGTATATACAGCTTTTTTCCTCGTTGGATCGTCCGGTATACGGAAACAACAAGCTCACGCTGCCCCTCCCGATACGGATAAGGGAACATAAGCTCACGGATCGACCGGTCTCGTACTATTTCGTGATGGTACTGGTAGCGCGCCCATTTAAAGTATTCATGGAGAACACTTCGAAACCACGCTTCAAGCTCCTTGGCAGTCTCATCACAGCGGAAACGCCGGATCTCCTCTGTTTCAAGGCTGCAATATGTCAGCTGGAGCCGGATCTCGGTAAGGCCCTTTTCACAGCAATAAAAATACCCATAGCATCTTGCCTGGGCAAGATGAACCGGTATCGGCTCCGAAAGCCGTTCCGGATCCATATACATGCCCTTGATCTCATCGATCACGGTGATCCCATTCTCCTCAAAGATCCCATCGGCACGTCCTTCGATGAGAAGCTCGATCTCCTGTTCTTCATCCGAAGCCACATACCGGAGAGGAACCTCGGCTTTGTACCCGGCTCCCATCTTTTTCTGGAGCTTTCTGTGTATTCTGCCCCCGGCTAACATGGCATCCTTCTGGGCAGCTCCCCGGTGACGATTATCGATGTCTCCCGAACGAAGAACAAATTCGACCAGATTACGGACAGATATTCTTATTTGTTTTCTGTTTTCGTCCATTTTCTGATCCTGCTCCTTTTTACGCATTCTATTTCAATTATACGATATCATACGGGGAAAGTAAAGGAGACGCATCCTTTTGTTTAACACAAAAGAGGTGTACCGCCAAGCAGTACACCCCTTTTTTGCCTACTATTTTTATGCTACGGCATCTCGTCCCACCGCAGCGGTCTTTTCCAGAAATTCTTCAAACTCTTTATTTTCTCCGTCATACTCGACTGTAAGAACCTTTGTCAGATCAAGGCTTAATACACCCAGCATTGACTTTGCATCAATGATAACACGGTTGTAAAAAACATTAATATCGAAATCACACGCAACCGCCTTGGATACAAATTCCTTTGCCTCATCAACGGAGGAGATCTTTATCTTTTTCTGTACTTTCATAATATCAGCTCCTTTTAAAACAATAGCTTGTATTCGCTTTTCATGCAACTACTTTATATCATTAGTCCGGCGATTAGTCAACTATTTTAATATGGAAATGTCGAAAAAAGGCTTGGAGTCTGTACTCCAAGCCTTACTGAAGCAGGGGAAGAGGGGCTCGAACCCCCATCTACGGTTTTGGAGACCGCTGCTCTACCATTGAACTATTCCCCTATTTCTCTTTGTCGCTGACGACCTGTTTATAGTATCACGAGAATCGAAAAATGTCAATGGTTATTTTAAAACTTTTCAGGATCGTAAAACGAAGCGGAATGCTATAGGAGGGCAATGGCATCCCGCACGCTGCTCACTCCGATCAGCCGGATCCCGTTCTCCGGCTTCAGCTTTTCCAGATTGGCTTTCGGAAGCACACAGGACGTAAATCCCATCTTGACCGCCTCCGCTACTCTCTGGGCCGCCTGAGAGACTGCTCTGACTTCTCCTGATAAACCGACTTCACCAAAGATCAGCATTCCCGGATCCACCTCACGGTTCTTAAAGCTGGAAACAAGCGCCATGATAAGTGCCAGATCCAGTGCAGGCTCATTCATTTTCATTCCGCCTGCAATGTTGACATAAGCATCGTATCTGCTCATCGCATAACCGCACCGTTTCTCAAGGATCGCCAACAGGATATTGATCCGGTTATAGTCCACACCATTTGCTGTCCTTCTTGCCATTCCGAAGCTTGTAGCCGTCACCAGAGCCTGTACCTCCAGAAGGATCGGCCTCGTTCCCTCCAAGGAACAGGCCACCACCGCCCCGGAGGCCTCCCTGGGTCTTCCTGAAAGCAGCATTTCTGAAGGATTTGTCACTTCCTCCAGCCCTTTCTCCTTCATTTCAAATACACCGATCTCATTTGTCGAGCCAAACCTGTTTTTTACCGCCCGGAGAATACGATAGCTGTCGTTTCTGTCTCCCTCAAAATAAAGCACGGTATCGACCATGTGCTCCAGCACACGGGGCCCCGCAACTACACCCTCTTTTGTCACATGACCTACGATAAAGATCGTGATCCCGAAGCCCTTTGCCGTCTGCATTAACAGATTTGTCGATTCCCGGACCTGACTCACACTTCCCGGCGCTGAGGAGATATCCTCCCGGTACATCGTCTGGATGGAATCAATGATCACGATATCCGGCTTCGTTTTTTCGATTGCTCCGGAAATCAGATCAAGATTTGTCTCACATAAAAACAGAAGCTCTCCGCTGACGGTTCCGATACGGTTTGCACGCATCTTTATCTGCTTTAACGACTCCTCTCCGGAAATATAAAGGACACGCTTCCCGGAATCGGCCAGATGAAAGCATACCTGTAAAAGCAGTGTGGATTTTCCGATGCCCGGATCGCCTCCGACCAGCACAAGACTTCCTTTTACGATGCCGCTCCCTAAGACACGATCCAGCTCTCCGAAGCCGGTAGGCGTCCGATCCTGCTCCTCCAGCGAAATATCCGAAATACGGACAGGGGCAGCGCCCCGGCCGTCGGCATGGATCCGATCTGCGAAGTGGGGCTTCTTAACGGAAGCTGCCGGTTCCTCCACAAACGTATTCCATTCCTTACATGCCGGGCACTGCCCCATCCATTTACCGGATTCATAGCCGCATTCTTTACAAAAAAACACTGTACTTATTTTTGCCTTAGCCACTATAGGATCCCTTTCCCATCTAACTGT
>USQV01000122.1 GCA_900556965.1 uncultured Clostridium sp. | reverse complement strand
GTTTTATCTGGTCTATGGCTTCGGAGCTGCCCTTCAGGCAGTGAACACCAGTGCGCTGGAGGACGAGCGGGACGAGGGAAATGAAAAGGCAGAGCGCCTTTTACATATCCAGGAAGCTCCCACCGGATTTATCCGGACAAATCAGGCCATGACCTGCTTTTTTACGCTGGCGGTCGGCTTTTTCAGCCTTCCTATGGCTGCAAAGTATTTTAGCAGGCTGTTAGGGCGTTTGCTTTGGATCCCGGCCTCCGTGACGGCGGTTATCTCTTATGCGGCAGCTTTCATTCTGGCGGCATTTCTGTTAATCTGTCTGGGAATCGTGATCCCAAAGAGACTGTCGGCAAAAAGTCCGGTCCGGTTCTGTTACCGCACCCTGTCCACAATCGAGGGGATCATCCTGCTTTCAAGGCCTTTTACTTGGCTGGAGGATATTGTGACATACGTGATATTAAAGGCAGTCGGTATCGATATCCATGCTTTAAATGATAAGGTAACGGAAGAAGATATCATGTATATGGTCAATGAAGGTCATGATCAGGGTGTTTTAGAGGCAAGTGAAGCAGAAATGATCACCAATATATTTGAATTTGATGATAAGGTTGCCTCCGACATTATGACCCACAGAAAAAATGTCGTTGCGCTTTCCGATGACATGACTCTTAAGGAGACCGTAGACTTTATCGTCAAGGAAGCCAACAATTCCAGATTCCCCGTATATGAGGAAGATATCGATAATGTGATCGGCGTTCTTCACATGCGGGATGTCCTCTATTTTGCGGAGCAGACAGAATATCTGGATAAGCCGATCGGAAAGATCGACGGGCTTTTACGCGAGGCTCATTTCATACCGGAGACGAAAAATATAAATGCTCTGTTTAAGGAGATGCAGTCGGAAAAGATCCACATGGAGATCGTCGTGGATGAGTATGGCCAGACCGCCGGGATCGTTACGATGGAGGATATTCTTGAGGAAATCGTCGGAAATATTATGGACGAGTATGACGATGAGGAGCCTGAGATCGTGGAACAGGGAAATGGAAAATTCCTTCTCTCCGGCATGGCGCCTCTTGACGATATCGAGGATGCGTTAGATATTGAATTTGACGAGGAAGATAAAAGCAATTTCGATACCTTAAACGGATTTTTAATCTCAAGGCTGGGACATCTTCCTCAGAAGGATGAAAACGCACAGGTAGACTTTGATGGCTATCGTTTCTCTATCCAGAAGGTGGAAAATAAGACGATCCAGTCGGTAGCTGCCGTGAAGCTTGATACCCCGGAAGCATAAAGAATCTGATCCCAGTGAGATAACAAAGGGAGTACAGAACAATGGATATCCATTATTCTGCACTCCCTTTTCCTGTATCAGATCATATTATTTAAGATAAGAATCCATCCAGTTTAAGATCTCTGTCATACGGTCGATACGGTTGATCGGTCTTCCGCCACGGGATAATTCGTGGTTTTCGCCGTGGAACAGGCAGAACTTAGCCGGGCAGCCGTTTCTCTTGATCGCACTGAACATGGAAATACCTTCGTCCATGTAGCAGCGATAGTCTTCATCGGAGTGGATGAAAAGAGTCGGTGTCTTGCAGTTTGGAGCAAACTGAAGCGGTGACTGCTTCCAGAGGAGCTCCGGATTCGTTCTCGTATTAGTGGCCTGGTTGTTTAAAATGAACGTATGTCCGATATCGGAGGTATGTTCAAAGGAAACCCAGTTGGAGATGGAACGCTGGGAAACAGCAGCCTTAAAGCGGTCGGTATGTCCGATGATCCAGTTTGTCATGAATCCGCCGTAGGAGCCACCGGTCTCGCCGACACGCTCTTTATCGATCTGCGGGTATCTCTTGAGAACTTCATCGGTGAAGTCCATCAGGTTCTGGTAATCTACGGTTCCGTAAATACCGTTGATGTTTCCGAAGTCTGTGCCGCGTCCGTCAGAACCTCTCGGGTTGCAGAAGAACACGAAGTATCCGGCATTTGCCCAAACCTGCATCTCATTGTGATAAACATCAGAGAATACAGTGCGGGGGCCGCCGTGGATATGGAAGATAGCCGGGTAGGAAACGCCCTCTTTGTAATCAGCCGGTTTCATTACCCAGCCGTGGATCTCGTAGCCGTCACTTGCGATGAAGGTGAGAGGCTCCGGAACGCAAACGGAATATTCCTCGCCGAGGAAATCGTTGAGGTGAGTGATCTGCTGGCCGTCAAGATAGAGCTCTGCAAGCTTTCTGCCCTGAAGCTCACAGCTTACAAGATGTTCGTTATTGATATCGAAGCTGTCGCAGGAGCTGCCGACAGTAAGGCTGTCGGAAATATTTCCGTCCTTATCCAGTTTTCTGAGCCATGCAAAGTCATTAACGGTGGATACAAAATAGAAATCACCATTTAACAGCTTCTGGGTACGTCCGCTGCCGTATCTTGCATCACAGCCGACACTGCCGGAGGCGATGGAATAATCGTACTCTTTGTAGTGCTTCATCGAGCCGTTGGCGAGATCAAGCTTGTAGAATTCACAATATTTGTTTGTATCTGGCTGGTTTGCATCCAGAGCGGCAACAAGTGCCTCGTGGTCATTTAAAAGCTCGAATGCACCGGTATGAATTGTATCAGGAGCGAGCAGAGTCTTTGTCTCGCCTGTTTTTCTGTTATAGAGGTAAAGACCTTCGTTGAGGCCGCGCACACCCTGTTTCCACGGGTAAGCACTATAAAGGATCAGATCACCGAGAGCGGAAGAACGGACGCATTCGGTCCAGTCATCAGCAAGGTAGGTGAGAGCAGCGGACTCTCTGTCATAAATAGCAAAACGGTTTCTCTTGGCGTTTGTATAGCCGAGGCCGTTGCCCCAGAAGGGAAGCTCATCAAATACTTCGTAGGAGCTCTTTCTTGTTTCCTTGTGGTTGTCCTGATTAACGGTCAGAAGGAACTGTCCGCCGGGGAGAGTCTTGATGGCAGTTGCTTTCGCGTCTACGGTGAAAGCGAGGACCGCTTCGCCGCCAGTCGGAGAGATCTCAAAGAAGCCGGTAACATTTTCGCCTGCCTCCTGTTTCTTCTTCAGCTCATTTCCTCTGGCTGCTGGGAAAAGCAGGGTATTGTCCGGTGTCCATGCATAAGTTTTTGCATCGCCGCCGCTTGTGAGTTTTAATACCTTTTTTGCTTCCATGCTATAGACATAAAGGTTTGCCTTATAATTGTTGTCTTCCTTATCGGCAGTGGACACAACAAAGGCGATAAACTTTCCATCCGGTGAAAAGGACGGATTGCTTACAAACTGGAATTTAAGAAAGGTATCGATCTCAATTCTTTTCATAGTGCTTCCTCCATTAATTGTTTGTTGCCGGCAGAACAAGTCGGACTGCCGGATCGGTCATACAGTTCTATTATAGCATTCACAGCAATTGTGTCAAGAAAAGCTCTTGCCAACTAATTAAAATAATGCTAAAATACATAAGATTGTGAATGAAATGCATGGTTTCGGCAAACTGTGCAGGTGAAATATAAGGACGAAGTGGGAAGGAGCAGGAAAAATGTCAGGACATTCCAAATTTGCCAATATTAAACATAAGAAAGAGAAGAACGATGCGGCTAAGGGTAAGGTCTTTACGGTTATCGGCAGAGAGATCGCAGTTGCTGTAAAAGAGGGTGGAGCAGATCCGGCTAACAACAGCAAGCTTCGTGATGTTATCGCAAAGGCAAAGGCCAACAATATGCCGAACGATACGATCGATCGTGGTATTAAGAAGGCTGCCGGCGACCTTAACTCTGTAAACTATGAGAATCTTACTTACGAGGGCTATGGCCCAAGCGGAATCGCGATTATCGTTGAAACCCTGACGGATAATAAAAACCGTACAGCAGCTAACGTAAGAAGCGCTTTTACCAAGGGCGGCGGAAACGTAGGTGCACAGGGAAGCGTATCCTTTATGTTTGACCGTAAGGGTCAGATCATCATCGATAAAGAAGAATGCGAGATGGATGCAGATGAGCTCATGATGCTGGCACTCGATGCCGGTGCAGAGGATTTCTCTGAGGAGGAAGACAGCTATGAGGTGATCACAGACCCGGATTCCTTCAGTGAGGTTCGTGAGTCACTTGAAAAATCCGGTATCCCGATGATTGAGGCCGATGTAACCATGATCCCTCAGAACTGGGTAGAGCTTACGGATGAGGATGCGATCAAGAAGATGAACCGTATCCTTGATCTTCTCGACGAGGATGATGATGTGCAGGCAGTTTACCACAACTGGGATGAATAACCCATATTCGCATATCGTGGGATTATCATCCCACTTTTATGCTCATATCGGGGCGGGT
>USQV01000121.1 GCA_900556965.1 uncultured Clostridium sp. | reverse complement strand
TCTTTCCGCTTCCGGTTCCGCCGATAATACCGATGGTCTGGCCCGGCTCCGCTTTAAAGTTTATATGCTCCAGCACCTTTTCCCGTTCCTGCTTTCCGTATCCGAAGCTGACGTCCTCAAACTCGACGCTTCCTTTGGTAACCTTTTTCTCCTTCGCAGAAGCAGTATTATCATTCAGATCGATCTTAGTATCCATAACCTCATTGATACGCTTTAAGGAAGCCGCCGCCCGGGAGCTTTGCAGGAATACCATGGACAGCATCATTAAGGACATAAGAATCTGTACGATATATGTGGTAAATGCCGTCAGATCCCCCACAGCCATGCTTCCGCCTATGATCAGATTTCCGCCGTACCATACGACAGCCAGAGTGGTCAGGTTCATTGCTAACATCATCACCGGCATGGTTGCGATAACGATCTTTAACGCATTGATACTGCTCTCCTTAAGGTCAGTATTTAAAACCTGAAACTTCTCGATCTCATGGTCTTCACGCACAAAGGATTTGACTACCCTGACATTGGTAAGACTCTCCTGAATGCCGGAATTGAGCGTGTCCAGTTTTTTCTGCATGATGCCGAATCTCGGAAAAGCAGTCTTTAAGATCAGTATGATCGCTGCGGTAAGAAGCGGGATCACGACTAGAATGACGATGGCAAGCTTTTTATTGATATAAAAGGACATGATCAGGGCTCCCACAAACATTCCCGGGGAGCGGAGGGCCATCTTCAATCCCATATTCAGCACGTTCTGGATCTGCTGGATATCATTCGTAAGTCTTGTGACCAGCGAACCCGTACTGAAGGCGTCAATGTTGGCGAAGGAAAATTTCTGAACCTTTTTAAACACATCTCGTCTCAGATCACTGGTAAAGCTGATGGAGGCCTTTGCCGCAAAATAGGAGCCGAGGATCCCTCCTGTCGCCATAATAAGAACGGTAAGAAGCATCAATCCTCCCATATAAAAAATGTATCCCATGTCCTTCTGAGCCACCCCTCTGTTAATGATCATGGACATGAATTTCGGCAGCATGACCTCGCCGGCGACCTCAGTAAGCATCATAAGCGGTCCGATAATAAATGCACTCAGATACGGCATTATATATTTTTTGTATCGCTTCATCTTATCACCTCTCCATCCTGCATGCGTTCCAGATTTTCCCGGATCCTGTTCAGATATTCGCACACCTTTTCTTTCTCCTCCTCGGAAAATCCCGCAAACATATCGTGCTCGGTCTCTCCGAAGATCTTCAGGCTAGCCTTTACCTCCGCCAGTCCTTTTTCCGTAAGGCCGATCTTATTCAGCCTGTTATCCTGCTGATCGACGATTCTTCTCACATACCCGCCCTTTTCCAGCTTTTTTAAAGTAACGGCCATCGTTGCGGTAGAAACGTTATGAAGCCCTGCCAGCTCCTTTTGTGAGGCGCCGGGATTTTTCCACACGCACATCAGCACCTGATGCTGTCCACGGAACAAGCCGTTTTTGTTTAGCCGGTGTTCCAGATAGCTTCTGTGGGCTTTTCCCGCACGGATCATGGCTTCCGCAGCCAGATGCTCCCTTTCACTCATCTTTAGTTCTCCTTTCTATTGTTTTCTTCTGTCCGAATTTGATTAGCTCTTTAATAATTAGCTCGCTAACTGTTTGGTAATTATAATCCCCTCCTGCAAAAAATGCAAGAGGGGATCTGTGAAAAAATTGTGTCCTGTATTTCTTTGTCTTTATTCCATATCTTCCTTAGGAAGCTTTCTTCTTACCATAATAAAACAAATAACATGGGCGGCTCCTGTAATGATCCAGGTGACCGGATACGAACAGTAGAGAACCGGGAGCGAATGATAGATCTGGAATATTGAGAAGATCCAGATCACTCGCATACCGCAGACGCCGATCAGGGAAACGCACATCGGAAGCACGGAGCAGCCAAGTCCTCTAAGGCTGCCGACCATCGTATCCATAACTCCGCACAGGGAATAGGTGATCCCGAATATCGCAAGCCGTTCCATTCCAAACCGGATAACCTCCGGATCTGAGGAATAGATGTGAAGAAGGAAATCTCCGGCTGCATAGGCGGAAAGACCCATTACAAGGCCCACCGCAACGACTACGGCGATACAGGTGATCGTGATCCTGTTGATCCTCTTATACTTTCTTCCTCCGTAGTTCTGGCTGACAAAGCTTAAATTTGTCTGATAGATCGCATTCATCGCATTATAGATAAAGCCTTCTATATTGGAAGAAGCCGTATTGCCGGCCATGGCAATGGAGCCAAACTGGTTCACCGAGGACTGGATCAAAACGTTGGATATGGAGAAGACCGCTCCCTGCATTCCGGCAGGCAAACCGACCTGAATGATCCTTTTCAGCTTTTTCTTATTCATTTTCAGCTTGCAAAGATGAAGCTTTAAGCTTCCTTCGCTGTTCTGAAGACAGATAAACACGAGGGCCGCAGAAATCACCTGAGATATTGCCGTCGCAAGGGCAACTCCCGCAACATCCATATCAAAGGCAATTACAAAGATCAGGTTGAGGATAACATTGACTACTCCGGCAACGCATAAGAAATACAGGGGACGCTTTGTATCGCCTACTGCCCGCAATATGGCGCTGCCAAAGTTGTAAAGCATGGTAGCCGGCATTGCTGCAAAATAGATCCTGACGTAGATCGTAGATTTATCGATGACATCGTCGGGAGTGCCCATAAGCTCAAGAAGGGGGCGCGATACAAAATAGCCAAGAACAATAAGGAATACACCGGATATCAAACTGAGCATGATGGCTGTATGTACCGTTTCACTCACGTCATTATCCCTTTTTCCGCCGTAATACTGTGCGACAAGTACATTTACACCAACAGAAAGACCCATAAATACATTGATCAGAAGATTGATCAGCGAGCTGGTAGAGCCCACTGCCGCAAGGGACTGGCTGCCTGCATATCTTCCGACAACGATCACATCCGCCGCATTGAACAGGAGCTGAAGGATGCCGGACAGCATCAGCGGAATTGAATAGATCAGGATCTTACTTAGCACAGGGCCGTTACACATGTCCATTTCATAACTTTTTTTCATAATCGTCCTACCTTATCCCTTTTGTGATTTTATATCTGAGCACAAAAAAAGGATTTTCGGAGTTCCCGAAAATCCTCTTTGTGTTTTCAAAAAGCTGCCTAGCGGATTTGAACCGCCGACCTCCGCCTTACCAAGGCGACGCTCTACCAGCTGAGCCAAGGCAGCATGTGTTTTTGAAACCTTAGATATATTATCACATGATTTTCATTTTGTCAACAGGAACTTTTTATTTTCTTTTACATATTTTAAACTAAAAGGAACACGAGGTTCTTTATGTCTGAAAAAAATGTAACCAGCACACAAATTCCGGAGGACGCCTCCAATACTCCTTCCGATTACCGGAACGATGATCTGTCCCAGCTTGCCAATACTCCGGCCCCGCTTCCGGACTCCTTTCAGGTCTACCCCGGTGATGATCTCTCTCACATTCCGACCGCTCCAATCGCTCCGCCGGAATCGTTTCCGGTCTATCCGGGAAACACTCTGCCGGGCATTCCGTCTATCCCGGTCATCCCAATCCGTCCTTCGGCCCCGGTACAGCCTGTGATCCCGTCCACCCCCGTTTACCCCTCCGGAGCTTATTACGGCGAGGTACGTTTTCTCAATGCATCGACAAGCGGAGTCAGCCTTGATGCCTATATTGACAGAAGGAATGTATTCTCCGGCTCATCCTTTGCCACAGTGTCTGTTTACCAGCAGATCTCCGACGGCTTCCATACGATCACGATCCGGCAGACCAACGGCCCGATCCTTTATCAGCAGACCCTCGCCTTTACCGCCGGTGAGGCTGTCACCATGGTCATACTTGATTTGGCGGGCAGCGTGACCCTGTCTAAGGTATCTGACATGCGCTGTAAAAACATCCCCTCCGGATACGGCTGCTTCCGTGTGGCAAACATGTCCTATCCGGGCTCCTCTTACGATGTGCGGACCTTTAACAACCAGCTCGTTTTCGGCGCCACAGGCTACAAGGAGGTAAGCCATTATAAGCAGATCGCAGCCGGAAGATACACCTTCTTTGTGACCTCCTCCCAGTCCTCACTCCCGGCGTTTGCCGAGCTTCCGGTGATCGTTCTCTCCTCTCTCATGGGAACCTGCCCGGCCTGCACCGTGTCGCCCACCTGCACGCAGGTAACGCCGTCCAGCGCCTCGATCTTTGTGATCAGGCCGTCCCTGGCGGCCACCACGTTCTGCACGTCGCTGTCCCGGTAGAGATGCGGCGGGCGGACGCGCTCCACCACCTGCACATGGGCGGTGCAGCCCCTGA
>USQV01000120.1 GCA_900556965.1 uncultured Clostridium sp. | reverse complement strand
CCCGTCCGATCATGACTGTGTCGACCTCCGGAAAACTGTCCCGAAACTTCTTTACCTGTTCTTGTGTGAAAAGGTCACCGTTATATACGACAGGATTCCTGCTTTCTTTTAAGATCTCTCTGAAAAGCTCCAGATACGGAGTATTTTTATAGAAATCCTTCTGGATCCTCGGATGAACCGTCATCTCATGGATCGGATACCGATTATAAACTGCCATAAGCTCCGGCCATTCCTCCACAGAATTTTTTCCCACTCTTGTCTTTACCGATACGAAAAATTCCCTGTTTCGGACTGCAGCATCCGAAAATACCTCATCAAAAAAACGATCCAGCTCATCCGGATAAAGAAGAAAGCCGGAGCCCTTTTTCTTTGCTGTCACCGTTCCCGACGGACATCCCAGATTCAGGTTGATCTCCCCGTATCCCAGCTCTGCAAGCTTTTTTGACGCCAGAAGAAAATCTCCGGCACGATTCGTCAATATCTGCGGTACGATCGGAAGCTCCTTATTATTTTCCGGCAGGACATCCCGCATTTCCTTCACGCTCATGCCCTGCTCCGGCCCGGGTGCCAGAAAGGGCGTATAATACTTTTTTACTCCTCCGAAATATTTATGGTGCAGATTCCGATACGGATAGGTTGTGATCCCCTCAAGGGGGGCAAAATAGATATTTAAATGCTGCATAATTCTCCTTTGTCGCGAAATAGGAGGGGCAAAAGCCCCTCCAGAATCTTTTTTATATAGTTCCGGTCACCGTTACGGTCGTAACCCCCGGATCCACGGTATAGCTTCCGTCCTGCTGTACCGTGTAGGTTGCCGCAGGTATCGTGATGGCTCCTGCGGTCGTTTTGAACAGTCCTCCCGCAGTATCATACTGATAGGCCGTCTGAGGTGCCTGCACGCCGTTGATCGCAACGGAAATCGAGCCTAAGACCGGTCTGAATACATCGGTTATCACCACATCGTCTGCGGCTCCGGCTGCTGTATTGCCTCTGTTCTGTATGATAAACGTATAAGTGATCTGTCCGTTTTCTGAAACCGAGGTGGGAGACAGCGCCTTGCTGATGGAAAGGATCGGCGCATTCGAGGCGGTTACAACTGCATTCGCGGTTACCGGCTCTGTAATTGTCGGGGAAGAAAACGATGCCGTGTTATTGATCGTCCCGCCGACTGTCGGCGGTGCAAACCGATTTGTCATCGTTTCATATACAACAAGTACATTTCCTCCGGCGGGAACATTGATGCCTGTGATCACTAACGGAGCCGTCCCGGCCACTGTGATCGGGGAGGCAAGTACCCCATTCACATACACCTTTGCCGAATCCCCTACATAGGTTAAAGGGATCACATTTCCCGCTTCCGATTGGTAAGAGCCCAGATCATCGGTAAATGTCATATCCGTAAACGGAGCATTCCCCGAGTTTATCAGACTGACCGTATAGGTTACCCTTCCATCCTGAGTGTAGGTGGCTACAAGCGGTGTCTTTGCTGCCGAAAGCACCTCTACAATCTCGCCCACTGTGATATTTGAAGTCGTTGTATTTCCATTATAAGTCAAGGTTGCCTGATTGGTAAATTCAGCCATATATCATTCTCCATATACTTTTTACCATACTATATGAAGTTATTTCGATATTGGTACATGATCACTTAATTTGTGAATAATAAGCCGACCTTGCTTCCTTCGTCAGATCATCCAGAGCACCAAAAACGTCCCGGCAATTCTTCGGAGATTTATTTTCTCCGGAGGCTTCCAGAGAAGTTCCATCGGTAAAGCTCACACAAAAGCTCATACTATAACCATCCAAAACATTCGGATCACTCCCACGAAACCCGCCCCAGGAGGCAACGTCATACATCTCCAGAATACGGCGGGCTTCCTCGAGCACTTCGGGATCTGCCGGATATTCAAAGGGCTCCTCCTCCTGTGAGTCCCAAGGATTTATCCGCACTGCTGCCTTCTCCTCCTGACGGATCAGGCTTACGCTCCAGATCGGCTCCATCATTGTCCCATGCTTATAGTAAGTCAGCTCCTGAATATCCGGAAGTGAAACGATCTTATCCGGCATTTCCGGCTTATCCGGCTTTTCTCCTGTCCACGTTTTACAGCCTGCAAGCAGCTGTGCCCATGTACTTAATGCCATAAGAAGCACCAATCCTTTCATCCATTTCTTCATGAATTTCTCCCCTTATCCATCCGCCTGACTCTTTAAGGATTCATGATCATGTAGGTCGTCATCAAGAATAATAGTATCGGAATGAACATAGGGCCGATAAGTCCCAGCACCCACGATTTTTCTTTTGCACTCTCCCGCATAGCCATGCAGCGCATACGCAGAGTTTTTTTTGGTCTGTTATTTGCCGTGAGTTTTCCGTCGATGCGTCTGCGCCCTCCGTTTTCCAGAAGCTGATAGATCACAGGCGCATCATAGATCTCGATGCGTCCAAACACGAGGAATCCGGCAAAGGAAATCGGCACGGACAGACATGACCATACTATATTGTAGCTGTAATCCAGCTGTTGAAACAGCATCCAATTTCCGGTACGGATACTTTTCCATGCGGTTAAAAGCCATGCCAGTATAATGGGGGAGGCATTCACAAGAAGCAGCATAAGAGCCATCTTCACGATGCGTCCTCCGGAATAGAAGCCAAGCTGCACCGGTACCTCCTGACCGTTGACCGTCTCAAAGAAAACCGGTTCCATAGTGTCCTGTCCGGACTTTTCGGAACGCTTTTTCTTTCCGAAAAGCTTAAAGGAGCTGTTTTCTTCCTCACTGATGCTTTTAAATATCTTTCTCCGTACTCTGGCTTTTCTTCCTTCACTGAATACCGAAAAGAGAATAAGAGCGGCGATCAGGCCCATCATTCCGGTCAGCTTTAACAGCTCGAGCATATCCATGGGAGTACCTCTGAAATTGCGGAAGAAGGCGAACGTACCTCCCATCACCGCCAATGTTCCGATAAGCGGCTCGATCACCCACGGGTACGTCTTTGTTTCTTTTTCAGCCAGAACAGACACCTTTCCGGTTTGTCCGTTCACGGCCGCCTGCACCTCTTTGCAGTCCAGAAAATAGACCGGGAGAAAGGCCGGAAGGCGGAGAAGTGCTTCGGAAGAAGGCTGCAGAGCCAATCCGGTCGTCTGCATCGTACGCTCAACGGTAGGACGATAATCCTCTGCCATCTCCTCAAACACACGCCGCCTAAGCTCCTCTCCGTCTGCCGTCGGAACCTCCGCAGCATGACCTGCGATATAGCCAAACTGAAATGGCTCCAGATCCTCCCATAAAAACGGCTCCATGCCGTGCAGCAAAAGGTTATTACAGCGTTCTGTCACGTTGACTGCCACATGATCCAGATATCCTCCGCACTCATAACGCCTTTCGGAGTTATCTCTGCTGACGATAAAACGGATCGGGCCGCGGATAAGCTCATAGGGCAGATAGATCCCCTTTAATTTATTCTTATTTTCCTTCAGGAGCTTGGCTTCCTCCTTATCGGAATTCTTTTCGATCCATTCCTCCAGCCGTTTTTCCGCATCCTTCCGATTCAGCTTAAAGGGGATCACCACCTCCGGAAATCCCTCTCCCATCTGAACATCAGAGCGCACAAGCTTTGACTGACAGAACATACAGGTCTCTGTCACTTCATGAGCCTTCATGATCACCCGCGCGCCGCAGTTCGGGCAGTCGCAGGCAACGGTCTGGCTCTCCGGAAGCTTCTCCTTCAGGAGCGTTTGTGTAAGACTGCGGAATTCCTGAAGCTTTTTAAGGGGAATGTCTGTTCCGGTGATCCCTCCGCAGTTCGGACAGCGGTAATTCTGTGTCACAATGTCGAACTGGGCCGGTGCGCCGCAGGACGCACATTGGATCGTCATCATTTTTTCCTGTTTCATACCCTACCCTCCAATGCCTTTACACACAGATCCCGGGCATAGCTATGCCCAGGGATCTGCTTCCTTCGGGATCCGGATTCCGGTAAGGAGCTGCTGCTCCCATAAAAACCACTGTCCGGTGGACGGCTTATTGCGAAGCTTTAACGGTCTCGGGCTGTCTGCACCGCTGCAGTTTACATATAACGTCAGATAGCCCTCGCCGATCTGGCTCCGGCTGTACGCATTCTCCGATATCATGATGCGGTAAGGCTGTTCGGGAGTGTAATTATTGTCCGGAGAGGATCCGGAAAAATAGGAACGCATCAGATATTCTTTCCCGCGGAACCTGTCTTTTATAAACTGTTTATCGATCCCGTTTAATGGTCTCGGTCCCCGCAGGAAGTCCAGCATTTTTTCTGTCTCAGACGGATTTTCGGGATAAAGGGCCAGCGCCGCTACGGTCAGTGCCGCC